>JAHRWO010000211.1 GCA_019105125.1 Flavobacterium sp. | reverse complement strand
CAACACTTAGTAAACAATAATCAATTGTACCTAATGAAGAGGTAGGTGCGGTTAAAGTAACAGAATTTCCAGAAATAGTGGTTATGGTTTGGTTAGCACCTCCATTAATACTATAAGTAAAAGTATAAGGAGCAACTCCATTAAGACCTGTAAATGTAATAACAGCTGAATTAGAGTTTTGGCAAACACTCGCATTTCCTGAAATTGTTGCGCTTGGAGCTGGATTTACTGTTACAGTCAAGGTAAAATTATTGGTACATGCGCTGCTACCTGATCCAGAAGTTGCTGTGATATTATAAACTACATTTATTGGATTACTAGTTGAATTGAGAAGTGTCTGACCTATGTTACTTATAGGGGTGTTTTGATTAGAAGCACCTGTTATTCCTGCAGGTGCTGTTACTGTCCAATTGTAAGTAGTTCCTGATGGTAGAATTATACTTGGTGGATTATTACTTAAGGAAAGGTTAAAAGCATTTCCAGAACAAACCGATAATGTTTGATTAGGTATTTGAGGTCTAGGATTAACTGTTACGGTCAATGTAAAGTTGCTAGTGCAAATAGAAGGGGCAGAACCAGTACTTGCAGTAATTGTGTAGATTACATCTATTGGAGCATTTGTTGTATTAACCAATGTTTGCCCAATAGTACTAACAGGTGTAGTTTGATTAGATGCACCACTTATTCCAGCAGGACTTGAAACGGTCCATGTAAAAGTGGTACCAATAGGCAAAATAGTACTTGGTGGGTTATTTGTTAATGAAACCGTAAAAGCATTTCCAGAGCATACCGTTAATGCTTGATTAGGAATAGAAGGTGCAGAATTAACCGTAATTACAAAGTTAACGGGGCTACCAGTACATCCATTATTTGACGGCGTAACAGTATAAGTAACCGTCCCTGTAGTGTTAGTTGGGTTAACCAAATTAGCACCGGGAATTGTATTTCCTGTACCCGGAGTTGTAAAACCAGTTATTCCATTTGTAGCAGTAACGGTCCAATTGTAGACTGTTCCTGAAGGCATATCAGATGTTAAATTAATAGGAGTAGTAGTTCCACCTGTACAAATGGATTGTGATAAATTTGTATTGGTTATTATTGGAGTTTGTTTTAACGTAAATGTAAATGAAGCTTGATTAGAGCCGGAACAATTTCCATTTACTTGAACAGTTATAATATACGTTTTATAAGCTGTAAAATTAATTTGAGGATATTGACTATTTGCATTTGTTCCACCTACAAAAGAATAATCCGCAGCAGTTACGCCACTCCCACTAACAGTCCAATTGTAACTTGTAGGAGCGTAAGGAGCAGCACTGTATATTGGTTTTGTACTTGCTAGACTAAAATCTATTGTATATCCAGCAGGTGCTGTATCACAAATTGTTAAAGTATTAGGATTAAAACTAACCGTTGGATTACCAAAAACTTCTATGATACGGGGAGTAGAAGCAAATGTTCCACAAGAATTGGTGACATTTAAAACAACAGAATATGATCCAGGTTGTGTAAATAATATGTTGGCGTTTTGAGATGAGGCATCGGTAGGCGCAACAAATTGATATCCAGAACTTGTGGCTGGTGTTCCTGCTACGGGGGTAACTGTCCAAGAATACGTAGGTTCTTGACAAGGTAAATTTAATACATTAGAAGTATTTGTAAATAAAATTGATGTGCCAGCGCAAATTGGGGATTGGGGAGTATTAGTAAAAGTAGGTATTGGTGTTGCTTCAATTATGATGGTTTTGATTACTTCTGAAACATTTTGACATAAGTCTGGATTTATTGCTTCAAGTTTTACTTCCCAACATCCTGGTATAGTTACAAACGAACTTGGTATAGTTAAATCAAAACTCGAATTTATCCATGAACTATTTTGGGGTATATTAGTGAAATTTGTATCACCGGGTTTTTTATATGACCAATAATATACAACTTCACTCAGGCAAGCACCATTATTTCCAAATGCTCCTGGAGTTGTTGTATTATCTACAAAAATATTATTGGTAATACATTGTTTCTCAGGTAGAATAATGTTAGCTATTGGCGCACTACTTGTATTAACATTTTTTGTTACTCCATTACCATTAAGAACGTAATTGTCACAAGAGTTAAAAATCCCTTCATTAAAAAGTTCTTTTTTTATTACATAAAAACTATTTGGTTGATTACATGAGACGGTTCTATAAACATGACTTAAATCATTATTATTTAATAAATCTATTAATTGTGCATGGGTATACTCATTTATAGTATTGTCACCAAAATCAATTCTATATTTAGAACCATAGTAATTTCTTCCTATACCAGTTATTGTTCTATCAATAGAAAATGTAACGGTATCATTTACACATATTTGTTCACTAGATGAGTTTCCTAAATTAGTTGCATTGCCATGAAATAGAAAAATAGTACTAAAAACAGAAATTGAAGTGCTGTTTCTTTTTTCAATTTCAAAAATATGTGTACCAATACTTAAAGTGGATGGTAAAGTAAAAATTCCGTTTGTATGATTAATATTAAGTGGACTTGAAATAGAGGCTGTTGGGACATCAATTTTACTAATTAATTTAATGGTATAGGTATAATTATCATCATAATTACAAATAGTCAAATCTCTCAGTCCAGCTGGATTGATACTATTATTTACAGTAGCAATATCACTTCGGTTTAAACTACCAAAAATTGTAAAATCGTTATTACAATTAATACAATTAAAAAAGTTAGAATTATTTAAAATAGAAGACGTTGCCTTTGGTACACTAATACCACTTCCACTTACCACAGTAAAACTATCGCTATCTACTGTTACAGCAGGTTGTGTTGATCGTACTCTAAGTTTGTATGTTCCTGCTGCTAAACTATTAGGCAATACTCCATTAATAGCTGGTACGTAAAATTCATTTAATGTGTTTAAGACTGTTGGTGTAGTAAATGTTCCACCTGGATTAGATAATTCTAAAATAAATTGGTTATCCAATTGAAATACACCGGTAGGGTTAATAATTACAGAAACACCTGAGCCAGGAGTGTAGCTTGCCGAGTTGTTAAATCGGATAAGATTAATTTGTTGCGAATAAAGATTAAAGCTTGTTAAAGCAAAAAAGCAATTTAAAAGTAAAATCTTGTAAAATTTCCCCATTTTTTTTCTGTAATAAATTTATTAACTAGTGTTACTACCAAATAAAAAATCACCAAAAAAGTATATAACTTTATTTGACGATTTAATAGTTTTTTGTAGTTTTAGGTGATTGGGGTTTAAATGCAAAATATCTTGAGAATATTTGTGCTTGACAAATAAACAATTTTTTTTCGATAAAACTTTAATAACATCTTAAAAAAAACAGATTAAGCAGTATCTTAATCTTAAATTAACATGCAAAAAATAGAAAACTTTTTTTAAAAAATCTATCGAGGTTTTTATTTGTTTTAGAAGTCTATTTTCTCATTTTTTATTGATATGATAGTTTTTTATTTAATTTCCTAAACTTAATGTCAGTTTGTATAGGGAATATCCATCAAAGTAATGTTTGAATTTGACAAAACAAATACTATTTAAGTACTATAAATATATAAGTAAGTACTTTTCTATTCACAACATTATACAAGGATAGGAAACCTTGGTATTGTCTGATATTGATTACTGACATAGTTATGTCTAAGGTTTGTTGACTCAAATTAAAAACCAACCCGATTTTTGAGAATGTCTAGCATACTTTAGTTATCAAGACGAAAATCGGGCTAATGAAAGCCTAATGTTTATTTAAAAAATAAAAAATCGGACAAATTCTATTTGAATTCATCCGATTTTGACAACACCAGTGGTAAAAAAAGTGTTACAGTTTGTTGATATAGCTTCCAAACGGATCTTTGAAATGATAGCCGTTTTCAAAGCGATCTTTGCTTAGCTTTTTATAGGTCACCAATCCCCACAACACAAACTCTTTCATAAAGTATTTATCTTCCGGTAGGATATTGGGTTGGTATTTGTTGATGAGCGTTTCTAGAGGAGTGACGTCATCTAGAATTTCTTTGTATTCTTCGTCGCTACATTCGTCCATTAGTTCAAAACCTGAGGCAATGAACCATTCAATAATATCAGAATAAGCGTTTTTCTCGTCTATTTTCTCGATTCTTTCGATTTTTGGGAAATAAGCGGGGAAGAAGGTGTGTATGGCATTTTCAATTAGATTTACGGCTACTTGAGCTGCTCCTTCTTGTTCTCCTTCATACACAAGTTCTACTTTTCCTGTTATGGCTGGAATTATCCCCATGAAATCTGAAAGTCGTAAAGTGGTGGTATCGGTTCCATTTCTAAGTGCTCTGCGCTCTGCGGTGCTTAGTAGGTTTTCATAAGCGGTGATGCTCATACGTGCCGATACGCCTGATTTGTAATCGATATATTCGCTATCTCGGGCTTCAAAGCTGATTTGTTCAAGTAAATCTTTCGCTAAATATGGAACATATACGGTTTCGGTTTGGGTCTTGTCTAGTTTGGCTTCCTGATGGGTAATGGTTTTCGCTATCTCGATGGTTTCGGGATAGTGGGTTAAAATTTGGGAACCAATTCTATCTTTTAGCGGTGTTACTATGCTTCCTCTATTGGTATAATCTTCTGGATTGGCCGTAAATATGAATTGCATGTCTAACGGCATGCGCAATTTGAAACCTCTAATTTGAATGTCGCCTTCTTGAAGAATGTTGAATAAGGATACCTGGATTCGGGCTTGTAAATCGGGCAATTCATTGATGACGAATATACAGCGGTTGGCTCTCGGAATCATTCCGAAGTGAATCACTCGGTCATCGGCATATGACAATTTTAAATTGGCTGCTTTGATAGGGTCGATGTCACCTATTAAATCCGCAACAGTTACATCGGGAGTGGCTAATTTCTCAAAGAAGCGCTCGTCTCGGTGTAACCATGATATTGGGGTGTTGTCTCCCAATTCTGCAATAGTGTCTTTTGCGAATCTCGAGATGGGATGAAAAGGGTCGTCATTAATTTCTGATCCTGTAACATACGGAATGTATTCGTCCAACAGCGTTACCATTTTTCTTGCCAATCGTGTTTTGGCTTGTCCTCGCAATCCTAGCAAGTTGATGTTATGACGGGATAAAATGGCTCTTTCTAATTCCGGAATTACCGAATTCTCAAACCCATGAACGCCTTCAAATGTTGGGATTCCACTTTGAATCTTTTTTCGGAGGTTGTTTCTTAGTTCGTCTTTAATTGATTTTGATTGATATCCGGATGCTTTTAAATCGCCTAATGTTTTAATTTGGTTCATATTGCTGTTGTTCTAATGTATTAAACAGGGAATTGTTATTTAATTCGTT
>JAHRWO010000172.1 GCA_019105125.1 Flavobacterium sp. | reverse complement strand
GTAAAAAGGAATGTCAGAAACAGCTAATGCTGCAGAAGCTGCTAAACCAGCTAAAGCATCTGGCATAACATTGTCGTCATGACTCATTAATTGAATCATTACTTGCGTTTCAGCGTGGTAATCGTCTGGGAAAAGTGGACGTAATACACGGTCAACTAATCTCATAGTTAATATTTCGCTATCACTTGGACGCGCTTCTCTTTTGAAGAAACCTCCAGGGAAACGACCTGCTGCTGCGAATTTTTCGCGGTAATCTACTGTTAAAGGTAGGAAATCTACCCCAGGATTGGCAGTACGGGCTGATACAGCAGTAGCTAATAGCATGGCATCGCCCATACGAACCACGACAGAACCATCTGCTTGTTTGGCTAATTTTCCAGTTTCGATTGAAATGCTTCTTCCATCTCCTAAATCGATTGTTTCTTGGAATACTTTTGGAATCATAAAATTTTAATTCTTAATTAAACAAAGGGTCAGTTGTGTTGTTGTGTGTGTAGTTGTTTGTAACCCAATGAAAAACCAAACTTTTTCTGTCAATATAAACAAAACAAAAAGGGGCACAAAGCCCCTTTAGTTGATTATTTTCTAATACCTAATTCTTTAATAATCTCACGATATCTGTTGATATCTTTCTTTTTTAAGTAGTCAAGAAGACTTCTTCTTTTACCTACTAACTTCACTAACGAACGCTCTGTGTTGAAATCATGACGATTTGCTTTTAAGTGCCCAGTTAAGTGGTTAATTCTAAATGTAAACAAAGCGATTTGCCCTTCAGCAGATCCTGTGTTTTCTGCTTTTCCTCCGTGTTTAGCGAAGATTTCTGATTTAACTTCTTTAGTTAAGTACATGCTAATATTGTATTAAATGATTATTATGTATGAATTGCTTTAACAATTCGGTTGCAAAGGTACTCTTATTTTTTTAATACACAAGTAATCTGATTTATTTTTAGAAAGTGAACAAGTTTATTTATCAATAGAAACAAATGCTTTTTTTAACAAGAAAGGTGTTGTTAATGTGGTAATTAATCCCATGATAACCAACATCGAAAAGATTTCTGTATTGATAATTCCAGCTTTGTAGGCAATATTTGCAATTACTAATTCCATAATACCTCTAGCATTTAATCCAAAACCTAATGCAAGTGAAATTTTATGATCTAAACGAGCAAAACGCCCGCCAACATATCCACCAATAATTTTTGATAAGAATGAAACTGCAATTATGGCAAATAATAAGGGGTAATTTTGAATGGATGAAAATTGAAATTCTAACCCAATCCCAGCAAAAAAGATTGGAGCTAAAAATCCCATCGCCATACTATTTGTTGTGTTGTGAAATGTGTTCAAATGTTTTTCGCCTACCAATTCTTTAGATATTAGCATGGAAGCAAAAAAAGCACCAATAATGAAATGTAATCCAATACTTTCAGTAATCGTAGCAAAAATTAGAATAAACACAAAGAAAACAGCAAACAGCGATTCTTTCCCTTTTAAAATCGATAGAATTTTGTTAAGTTTATTTTCAACAAAGTTCTCTTCTCTTGATACATTTCGAATTACACGGTAGGTGGCAATAACCAAAATTAAGAAACAACTTAGTTTTAAAAGAGTTAGTAAAGTAGCATTGGTTATGTTTGCAAATGTTTGTTCTACATCTTTGATGTCAAGTAGTATTCCTAAAATTGTCAATGCAATAACATCATCAAAGATGGCGACTGAAATAATTTTTTGTCCTACAGGAGAATTCAACTTCCCTAAATCCATCAAAATTCGGATACTGACAGGTAAAGCGGTAATAGCAACGCACAATCCTATAAAAATGGTTGACATTACATCCAATTCAAAATATCTTCCCACAAAAAATCCTGAAGTAATTGGAACAAAAAAGGCTAAAAGTGAAATCACAATATTTCGGCCTTTCAACGATTTTACAATATCATCTAAATTGATTTCTAACCCCGCAATGATGACCAATAAGAAAACCCCCAATTCAGAAATTACTTTTAACTCTTCAGTACGATGTATGAAATTTAAAATGGTTGGACCTAAAAGAACACCAGCTAAAATTTCACCAATCATAGCAGGTTGTTTAAAACGTTCCATAATTTCGCCGAAGAATCTTGCTAATACCAATAATAGCAATAAATTAGCAAAGAAAGGAAGTTCTAAACTGGGTACGTTAAATTCCATAAATATAGAAGGTCGTGTTGGTTATAATCACAACAAATGTATAAAAAAGAGTTTAAGATTATTTGTTACTTAAAATAATTTTGCAACTTGCTCATTTACAAATTCTAAAAAGCGTTCGTCAGCTTCTGTAAATGGGTCTAAAACGTGAGAATCGATATCGATTTGTCCAATATTAACTCCGTTAACGAATAATGGAACTACAATTTCAGATTTTACAGTAAAACTACACGCAATGTAATTGTCTTGCGCTTTTACATCTGGAACCACAAAATTAGCATTAGATTCTGCAACTTGTCCACAAATTCCTTTTCCAAATGGAATCACCGTATGGTCAGTTTCAGCTCCTACATATGGACCTAAATGCAATGTTCTAGCTTCGTGATTTGCAAAATAAAATCCTACCCAATCATAATAGCTTACGTTATCACTTAATACTTGGCAAATTTCTTTTAGCTTTTCATCGCGAGTAGCATTTTCTTTTTCAATAATGCTCGAAACAATTGGTTTTAATTCTTCAAATGTCATAACTTTTTTTTGCAAAAGTATTTATTCTTACTAATAAAAAAATCTATATTTTTGTTAAAAATCTATGCATTGAAAAATACTATTCGTCAAAATAAGCCATTTTTTAAATTCTTAATCAAGTTTTTACTTTTTTACGTTGTTTTTACTTTTCTATATAAGGCACTTCTTTTCCAGTATGATATAGAAAAAAACGAAATAGATTTTTTTACCAATCAAGTAGCTGTTCAAACCTTTGAGTTTATGAACTTATTTTCTGATAACGTTCTAACAGCAAATAATTTAAGAGAACCGGCTGTGAATTTTTATTATAAGGAACAATTAATTGCAAGAATTGTTGAAGGATGCAACGCTATCAGTGTTATGATTTTGTTTGCGTCATTTATTTTTGCATTTTCTACAAAATGGAAAAAAACATTCCTCTATATAGCAATCGGAATTTTTATCATTCATCTACTCAACGTAACCAGAATTGCATTATTAATCTTTGCTCTTTATTATTATCCAAGTCAGAAGGAATTGCTTCATGATGTTGTTTTTCCATTGTTTATTTATGGTGTGGTTTTTATTTTATGGGTTTTATGGGTAACAAAATATTCAGGTTATGCTAAAACAACTGCTACAAAATAAAAAGAAACTTTTTTTTATCTCATTGGGTTTAGTAGGACTCGTTCTGGTGCGTCTTTTTGAAAATGAATTGTTTTATGATCCTTTTTTAGCTTTTTTTAAGTCTGAATTTCATAAGAAACCTCTTCCTGAATTTAATACTTTTTTACTTTTCATAAATTTACTTTTTAGATTTTTATTGAATGCTTTTTTTTCGATGATCATTATTTACGCTTTTTTTAATGATAAAATTTTGGTTCGTTTTGCTGCTACTCTTTTTTTGGTATTTTCTATTATACTTCTAATCGTGTTTTTTGGACTTTTACATTTTGCATCCCAACCTGATTATTTGATTTTGTTTTACGTTAGAAGATTTTTAATTCAACCTTTATTCCTTATTCTATTTGTTCCCGCTTTTTATTATCAAAAGATAAATCGTTAATTTTTTTGTATCTTTAACTAAATATATGGAGTATGAAGGTTACAAAATTTTCAGGCGAACTCGTGCATTATGATGCTCAAAAGCTAATCAATTCTCTAAGAAAATCAGGAGCCGACCAAACTATGGCGGAAACTATCGTTAAAGAGATTGAAAACGAAATGTATGAAGGGATTTCTTCAAAAAAAATCTACAAACGTGCTTATCAATTACTAAAAAACATTTCTAATGTTCATGCCGCACGATACAATCTAAGAACCGCTTTGTTAGGTCTTGGCCCAGCTGGGTTTTTCTTCGAAAAGTTCATCGCAAAAGTAATGCAGGAACAAGGTTTTAAAACGAAAGTTAGTGTTACTTTAAACGGAAAATGTATTTCTCATGAAATCGACATATTGCTTCTCAAAAACGATGTGGTTTCTATGATTGAATGTAAATTTCACTCAGGTCAAGATGCAAAAAGTGATGTAAAAGTGCCGATGTATATTCTATCTCGAT
>JAHRWO010000156.1 GCA_019105125.1 Flavobacterium sp. | reverse complement strand
TTTTTCTATCAATTGAACGAGTTTCGTATTCATATAAAATTTTATATACAGAAAGAAATATGCAAACCATTGCAAACTCAAATGAAATAGGATAAGTAATGATTTAAAATGAAGGTTTATAAAATCCATTCATAAATATCATAGATTGCAAAGGTCGGGAGTTTAATGCCCGACCTTATTTTGTGAGATACAGAAAACAAAATCACTTTAAGAACTCTCAACGAAAGGCTATTTTACTAGCTCCTATTTCAGCTTATTCGCACTCTCCATTAGGTTTACATACATTTCCTTCCAGTAATTCTAAGTTGGTGTCTAAATAATCTTTTCGCCATTCAGCAAAAGAGGTTTCTAAGGTTTGCAAAAAGGCTTCTGCTGGTTGGGCACCCGAGATCCCGTACTTGCGATTGAACACAAAAAACGGCACACCAGTAACCCCAATTTGTCGTGCTTCTTGTATGTCTTGATTAACCATGTAAGCATATAAGTCGTCAGTAAAGGCGGCTTGTAATTCCGTTTCATCTAAACCTATTTCTGTTCCTAATTGTGTCAATATAGCTAAATCGGCTACGTTTTTACATTCTGTAAAAAAGGCACGGAATAATCGCTCCTCCATGGCATTACCTAAACCTTTTGTTTTAGCAAACTGTATAAGTCGATGAGCCTTAAATGAATTTACAATTACAGCATTATATAAATCATATTCTAAACCAACTTGTTTCGCATATTCAATTACATTATCCAACATTCCTTTTACTTGCTCTACACTCATCCCTTTTCGTTTTACTAGATAATCCAATTGAATTTCTGAAGCTACTTCACTAGCCGTAGGATCTAATTGATAACTTTTCCAGACAAGCTCAACGTGATTGCGATCAGCAAATTGGGCCATCGCGGTTTCATATTGGCGTTTTCCTATATAACAAAAAGGACATAGGATATCACTCCAAACTTCAACTATCATTTTTGGGGATAAGATATTTTGTTTTGTTTTCATTTTACTGCTTCTAATAGGTTAATTTGTTTGCTTTATTCTTTTATTGTTAACCACAAATATAAATAGTAAATTTATGTTTTTACGGATTGTTTTTTGTAATTATAAAGTATATACAAGAAAACCCTAACCTGCTTCTTATCTCTCGTCTTTACACTACTGTAGAAATTAACATATAATCTCTTAAATTACTATGAAAGTAGTTTTTTATCCCTAAACCTAGAGAAGTTTTTTTAAAACACTAGTTGTGCAAATGGTACCGCAGTTGTGAGCAGTTTATTTTTACCATACTTGGGGTTAAAAACATCCAAAAATCTGATAATTCACACCTTTTAAATATACCTTTCTTATATTTTCTATTAGGATTAATGATATATCATAAAGAGATTTTTTTTTATAATTCATAGCAATATATTGATGACTATAGTTTTCAAAAAAATAATCCCCTTGGTTCAAACTTCCCATAAAAAAAGCCACTTCTTAGTGGCTTTATATTTATATTTTAACACCAGATTTCTTTACTATCTTAGCTATTCGTTTTCTCAAATCGCCCATTAATTCTTGTAAAGCACTTTCACACATAGGAAGAATTTTCTCTGGTTTTACCACAGGAACTCCACCTACCATTACACCGGTTTTCTTTGAACGCTCGTTTTCATAAAAAGCAAAAACTTTCTCTCCTGTTTTGTTGTATAAAGCCACTCGAGTTGTAGCTCTCATTTTAATGGTCATGGTACTCCCTATTCCAAATCCTTTTTCAAAAGCAAAATTAACATATACAAACATCACTCCATCTGCTTTATCAGCAAACATTTTAGCCATAGCTACTTCATTCGCTTGTCCCATGAAACCTTCATAAATATATTTATAATTTCCGTGCATTAAATAATTGGCAGCATCATAATTTTTTACATCAAACTTAGGAGTAAAATTCTGATAATCAGCATTGTTTAAAACCTCTGATTCAGGTAGTAATTCAAAAGGAAATTCTTTAGAGTAATCATTAAAAAAATTGTCATGATATGTATTTAAAATCGGAGTCAAATTAAAATTCGGATCATCACGAAGTTGTAGAATATCTTGTAATAAAAAATCAAATCCTGCACCTAATTCATTAAACTCAACCATTTTGTTGGCATAAAAAGTAAAAACCGCTACTTTTTTCTTTTGGGCAACTGCAAAACTGCTAGCAAATAATGCAATCAAACAAAAGGTAGTAATTTTTTTCATGTTTTAAATTTAAATGTTAAGAAACAAATGTATCATAAAAAATTACTAATCAAATACGTATAAACACTTATTTGAAAATAAATGAGTTACTATTATAAATTTATATAATTTTAATCCAACTATTAAAAATAAAAGTAACAATATTTCCAAATGACTCCCCGGGTTTATCCTAATTTGAGTTAAAACGTTAGGCATACTTAAGTTTTTAGGATGTCGCTTGAGAGGTAAAAAAAATGATTGTTGAGGCTTTTATCTATTCGATGGTGCGTATATGCTTATTCCTTTATTAGTTTTTTTGATAATATTATTTGATAATTATCTTTTACTACGACAATGTAAATTCCATTTGTTAATTGACTTACGTCTAATGAAATTTTATCCATTTCTGTTGAATCTTTTATCATTACAATTCTTCCTATACTATCGATAATTTCAATAGAGGAATATTTACATTTAGTATTAAATTCTATAGTAATATTATTTTTTACTGGGTTTGGATATACAACAAACTTTTCCGTTGCAAATTCATTTAAAGAAAGAGTACACGAATTAATGAATAGTGGTGTAATTGTACTGCTATAATTGCCATTACCCAATTGGCCTAGTGAATTATCTCCCCAAGTATATAAATCGCCATTACTTTTCAATGCAACAGTGTGTCTTTGTCCTGCTGATACTAACATCCAATCAGATTGTAAACCAATTTGCGTAGGTATCAATTTGTCAATTTGTGTTCCGTCACCAAGTTGTCCTAAATCATTTTGTCCCCAACCCCACAGTGTACCGTTTGTTTTGATTGCAAATGAATTATTAAAACCTGCGCTTATTGATTGCCAGTCTGAATCTAGGCCTATTTGCATTGGAGTATTTGCAACCAAAATTGTAGAACCAAGACCTAACGCTCCATTTCCACCACTCCATGTTTTTCCGAATGCGTATAGTTTGCCATTATTCTTAAGGGCTAAAGTATGCAATCCAGCAGCATCTGTACTAATTTCTTTCCAATCAGTATCAATTCCGATTTGTCTAGGGATAAGACTGCTGCCACCCATATTTGCATTGTTAAGTCCCCATACCCAAAGAGTTCCGTCTGTTTTTATTGCTACACTATATTGTAAACCACTTGCTACTTCTTTCCAATTTGTATCGGTTCCGATTTGGATTGGAGTATACCGATTAGTGAATGTGCCATCACCTAATTTTCCTTGTTGGTTAGAACCCCATGCCCAGAGAGTTCCATCGTTTTTTATCCCTAAGGTATGTGCAGCGCTCGGAGATATAGTTTTCCAATTGGTTTCAGTTCCGATTTGAATAAAAATATTTGAAACGTTACCAGAACCATAACTTCCATTTCCTAATTGTCCTTCTTCGTTATTACCTGTAGCCCAAAGAGTTCCATTTGTTTTAATTATGAAAGTATTATAATTTCCAGTAAAAATTTTACCGTTGTTCAATGAGGTTCCAACTTGTGTTGGGGTAGTAACATTTAGGTTATTTCCCAATCCTAAAACTCCAAATCCGGATAAGTCATAACCCCAAGTTTGAACTATTCCATTATCTTTTAATAGAATTGTATGTCTATGACCAGAACTTATTAATGTATTGCATTGCGAGTATGAAATTATTGTCGCAAATAAAAAAACAAAAGTAATTTTTCTCATATGTTTCATTTCTTAAATTAAAGTATTGAATCATTTCACAATTTTCACTTGACGAACAACGTCAGACTGAGAAAAATCTGTACACGCAAGCGACAACGAACTGAAGAAGTAATCCTATTATCAAATATAGCTAAATGTTGGTAATAAAAATAGAATAGTTGTATTTTTATGTATGCAACATATCCAAGGAATTTCCCGCTATCAACTACAAATGAGTAGTTTAGGAGATAAGATTAGTTGAGATAATCTTGTATAATTTATAGGGGTTTTTATGAATTTTGTTGAGCTGCAAAAGTCCTATTCTAGGCACTACCATTACTTTACAACGCTTGAAGAAAAGAGGTTATGTTTCTTTAACCGAATTACATTTACAACTTAACCCATCGCTTGGAGCCTGTCCCGTATTTTCGGGATGACCCGCTTGGTTTATCCTGAGCCTTGTCGAAGGACTCGGTGGTGTACTCAAAGTTTAGTTTTTTTTTTTAGTATTTCGTGAAGATAAACATTTGAGAGGCGCACTCCGTCAGTTTTTGGCGGAGCCGTCTACTCGATTATGCGTTCGCCTTTATTTATTTTGCTTTCCTAATTTTTCAATCGTTGAAATCCATTTTTGTCTTGTTCTTTCATTTGATTTTTTTATGATACCAAAATATGAAACTTTAACTTGATTAATCCCACAAAATTTTAATGTACATTTTTTTAGTTGGTTCACACTTGGTCTACCATAAACTAACCAATAATACCAACTTGGTTGGTCGAGTGTCGTAATAATATGAGCAGTTTTCCCGTTTAATAATTTGTCCCAAAATAAAGAGTTTTCTTTATATTGAAATGCAAAACCAGGTAAAAAAAGTCTGTCAATAAAACCCTTTGTAATTGCAGGAAGTCCGCCCCACCAAACAGGATGAACCCAAACTAAATGGTCAGCCCATTTAATTTTTTCCCAAGCATTCAAAAGGTCTGGCTCTAATTCCGTTCTTTTTTGATAACCAAACTCAAGATTTGGATTAAACTTTAAATTAGAAATTATTATTTCTTGTACTTCTGCATTGCTTTCCAATGCTCCTTTTTTATAAGATTCTGCAAGTCCAAAGTTTAAGCTTTCTTTGTTTGGATGTCCATTAATAATTAATATTTTCTTTGCCATTTTCTATCTTTTGTGAATTGAAAGGCAAAATTAGATGTTATTCTACTGAAGATTTAGGACAAATGTCTAAAAAGAAACTTCCTTTCGTATTCTGCTTAAATGTCGTGGTGAAATACCTAAATATGAGGCTAAGTATTGTAAAGGTATTTTTTGAATATACTCTGGTTGGTATTTCAATAGGTCTGCATATCGTTTAGTAGCATCGCTTTTTTGCAACTGAAATATTCTTTTTTCTAATTCAATATATTGCTGCTCTGCTATTGTTTTTAATACATAGACCCAGTTAGGGTTTTGTTGTACTAATTTTTCGAACTTGTCTTTAGGAATGATTAATAATTCAGTATTTGTAATGGCTTGTATATTTTCCATTGTTGGCTGCGCTGTCAAAAATGAAGAATATGCAGTCATTAAACTATTTGGAAACGTAATACAATATGTAACTTCTTCATCTTTGTCAGAAGTATAATACGAACGCAGACTCCCTGTTAAAACAAATGCTATCTGTTTGCAAATTTCGCCTTCCTTAATAAAATACTCCCCCTTTTTAAATCTTTTATAATTTATAAGCTGAATAAAATCGTCAATTTCAATAACGGTCAGTATATTGAAAGACTGCAAAAAGTGTTTTAAACTATCGATGTTCATTTTTAGTTATCTGTTCTTTCGAAGTGAAAGTCATAAGGTGACGCATAACGTTCTGTGGCTTGCTCTCAGTGGCGTTGAACCAACACCAAGCCATTACAAATATAACAAAACATTCCATTCAGCAGCGGATTTTCCGTAGGAAAATCCGGAAGTAGCCATTGAAGCAAACCGCTGTTGTGCGTTCGTTTTTATTTTTCAATTCTAATTATTTTACCCAATTTATTTATTCCATTTTTCGAAATAATTTGAAAGCCCAATTCGATAAATACAAAGCGCAAAACTATTATGAACATTATTGTCGGAAATATTAGTTCAACCGATTTCTCAAACCCATTTTTGAATAATGATGTTAAAAATCCAATAATAGGAAATATAAAAATGGCAGATAGTATAATCTTGTAAGTTTTATTTATTTCAATTTCCAAAGAGCCTTTTTTTTCTTCTAATGTTCCTTTAAAAATGCAAAAATCGCCATAAAGTTTTTTAGATAATTTTATTTCAAAGTTTGTATCATTTACTTTTCCAATAAAGGTTTGTTTGTTCCAATTAGAAACGAATTGTTCGTCAGATAAAGTATCCTTTTTTAATTCTGATATTACTTTCTCACGTCCATTAATTAAAACAATCGAATATTTTTTAATCGAAAAGATTTTCATTCTTGAATATAAGTTTTTTAATTTTCGTTTCGTTCCGCCAAAATGACGCACAACGGTTTATGGCTTGCCGAAGGCGGGGATTTTTAGCACAAAAGTTCAATAGAAATACTAATGTTGAACCTTGCACAAAAGCTCAATCGAAGAACTTCAGCCCCGCTTTTGGCAAACCCTTGTTACCTGCTGTTTTTTTATTCTTCCAAATATTCAATGTATTTTAAAATCAGATAATTTTTGTCTTTATTAAGTTCAGCAAATTTGTTGAATGCAGTTTCTGTCGTGTTATACAATTTTGATAAGTCAGTAATTAAGTCTTTTAATTGATTATCTTCTAAATTCTCATTTCTTATAAAACCTAAAAATGAAGCACCAATTCCAAAAAGTTCAAAATTGTAGTTTTCAAAAAGATGTTTAGCCAAAGCGTAATTTTCAAAAGGATTTAGGTCGCTTTGGAAATATCCGTTTGGGAATCCACAAATTCCTTCGTATGAGTTTTCTACTGGAACGATTTTAAGAATTATTTGGTCGTCTAAATATTCAAATGGCGACTGATTTACTCTCTCTAAAATTGAAATTTCATCTTCGTCAATTGTTAATTCTTTATCACAAACAGATGCAAAGTCAATATCTTTTGTTTGTTTTAAAAAGTTTTCCTTTCTGATGAAAAATTCAGAAGGTGTTGATAGATAACCCAAATGTTCGCCATCTTCAAAACACGTTTTGTCAAGTCCTGATAAATCATATCCTTCCGTTTCGTCAAGGTCGTTTGACATTATTGAATGCGTGCAAGTATATTCCGCTTGTCCTAAATCATCAAGTGTCAGAATTATTGTCTTATCAGAATTATTTTGTTTGTAGGTCTTATAAACTTCCATAAGTTCATCAAAGGAATTCAGATTTTCAATTATGAAACTGTCAAATAAAATTTCATTTCTTGTCTGATTTGATAATGGTTGTATTTGCATAATGTTTGTTTAAAATAGCAGGTAACGTTCTGTGGCTTGCTCTCAGTGGCGTTGAACCAACACCAAACCATTACAAATATAACAAAACATTCCATTCAGCAGCGGATTTTCCGCAGGAAAATCCGGAAGTAGCCATTGAAGCAAACCGCTGTTGTATGTAGTTTTTTATAATCTTAAACCAACACCAAGTTTTACTAAATTAACATTTGTATTAAATGTAGTATTTGGAATTCCATTTTCTTCTTGAAGTTTTGTAAAGTCAAATTGTCCATTAACAAAAAATTTACTTGTAATATCATAAGATAAACCGAAATTTAAGTTAATCCCAGCTTGAGTATCGTTTAGGTCTGAAATATCATATCCATTATTGGTTCCAGTTGCTTTAAATATTATGAAACTATATCCAAGAGAAGTGTATGGATGAAGCTTTTTAATATTTTTGATGTTAAACTCACAAAATATTTTTGGTTGTATTGGGTAAGCATAAATTTTGTAATTCTGTGGTGAATTAATTTTCGAATTATTAAATGTCAAAAGTCCAGCATTTAAAGCAATTCCAAAATCTAAAACGTCTTTGTCAATAATTTTATATTTTCCCCCAATATCAACTATTCCAGTGTAATTTTTTCCAATAAAATTATTGTCTGCAGGAATTGGATAATTAAGTTCAATGCTAAGTTTCGATTCTTGAGAAAATAAAGCTAAATTAAGATTCAAAAATAAAATTAAAAGTGTTTTTTTCATGATGATTTTTTAAAATTACATACAACGTTTTGCGGCTTGCTCTCAGTGGCGTTGAACCAACACCAAGCTACCACAAATATAACAAAACATTCCATTGAGCAGCGGATTTTCCGTAGGAAAATCCGGAACTAGCCATTGGAGCAAACCGTTGTTAGC
>JAHRWO010000059.1 GCA_019105125.1 Flavobacterium sp. | reverse complement strand
CAGTTGTTTGTGTGATTTTAGGAACTTTGACAGCGACTTTTGGTGGTGTAATTCGCGATATTTTGTGTACTGAAATTCCAGTTTTGTTCCGAAAAGAAATTTATGCCACGCTTTGTATTGCAGGTGGAATTTTATTCTTTTTATTACAAGAGTTGAAAATATCAGATGACGTAATATCGCCGATAGTAGCGGTTTTTATTATTACATTCCGATTAATTGCTTTTAAATATAACTGGAGTTTACCTACAGGGTCTGTTTTTGCAAGAAAAGAATAAGTTCTTTAACCGCAATTCCTCTGTGGCTAATGGTTGATTTTTCTTCCATAGTCAGTTCGGCAAATGTTTTATCAAATCCTTCAGCAACAAAAATAGGATCGTAACCAAAACCGTTGGTTCCAATTTTTTCTTCAATGATTTTTCCATTGATGATTCCGGTAAATAAGTTTTGATTACCATTTAGATTTAAAGCAATAACGGTTTTAAAATTAGCTTTTCGATTCGATTTATCTTTCAATTTCGATAAAAGTTTATCCATATTATCGTTGGCATCTTTTTGTTCGCCTGCATAGCGAGCGGAATAAACTCCAGGAGCTCCATTCAAAGCTTCCACTTCTAAGCCTGTATCATCAGCAAAACAATCGTAGCCATATTTTTCTGTAACGTAATTGGCTTTTAAAATGGCATTTCCTTCGATAGTATCAGCAGTTTCTGGAATGTCTTCAGTGCAACCAATTTCTTCTAAACTTACAATTTGAATGGTTTTTGGAACTAAAGCTTGAATTTCCTGAATTTTGTTTTTGTTGTTAGATGCGAATACGAGTTTCATGAAAAATGATTTTAAAAAACAAAGATACGAAATGTATGAAAAGCAAAAAGTCGAGGTGGAGCCCCCGACTTTTAAGGTGAACGTGTAACCACATTTCTGTGTCGTTCGGTGCAAATGTAAGTTCATTTCTGCAATAAACAAGTTTTTTTTGAATTTAATTTAAAAAGTTCAACTTTATCATTCAATAAAAACTTTTTTCTTTATACTTTTGCTTCGTTTTAAACACCTATAATATATCATGGTAAAAGATTTATTCGAAAGAATTCAAAACAATAAAGGTCCATTAGGAAAATGGGCTTCACAAGCTGAGGGTTATTATGTATTTCCAAAATTAGAAGGAGAATTAGGTCCAAGAATGATGTTCCACGGAAAGAAAATTTTGAACTGGAGTATCAATGATTATTTAGGATTAGCAAACCACCCAGAAGTAAGAAAAGCTGACGAAGAAGCAGCAAAACAATATGGAGCAGCTTACCCAATGGGGGCTCGAATGATGAGTGGTCATACTAATTATCACGAACAATTAGAAAAAGAATTAGCAGAGTTTGTTCATAAAGAATCGGCTTATTTATTAAACTTTGGGTACCAAGGAATGGTGTCTATCATCGATGCATTGGTTTCTAAAAATGATATTATTGTTTATGACGTAGATTCTCATGCTTGTATTATTGACGGTGTGCGTTTGCATATGGGGAAACGTTTTACCTACAAACACAATGATTTAGAAAGTATGGAGAAAAACCTTCAGAGAGCAACTAAAATGGCTGAAGAAACTGGAGGTGGAATCTTATTCATTACTGAAGGCGTTTTTGGAATGCGTGGCCAACAAGGAAAATTAAAAGAGATTGTTGCCTTGAAGAAAAAATACAACTTCCGCTTATTAGTTGATGATGCGCATGGCTTTGGTACATTGGGTAAAACTGGAGCTGGAGCAGGAGAAGAGCAAGGTTGTCAAGATGGAATTGATGTGTATTTCTCAACTTTTGCAAAATCAATGGCAAATATTGGTGCTTTCGTAGCAGCGGATAAAGATGTAATAGATTATTTAAAATACAACTTACGTTCTCAAATGTTTGCAAAAGCGTTGCCAATGATTCAAACAATTGGTTCTTTAAAACGTTTAGAGTTATTGCGTAATTCATCTTCAATCAAAGATAAATTATGGGATAACGTAAATGCATTACAAAACGGATTAAAAGAAAGAGGATTTAACATTGGGGATACCAATACTTGTATTACTCCAGTATATTTAGAAGGTTCTATTCCGGAGGCAATGGTTATGGTAAATGACTTACGTGAAAACTATGGAATTTTCCTTTCTATTGTAGTATATCCAGTGATTCCAAAAGGAATTATCTTGTTGAGAATGATTCCAACAGCATCACACACTATTGAAGATATCAATGAAACTTTAGCTGCTTTTGAAGCTATCCGTGAAAAATTAGTAAACGGAACTTACAAGCAAATCGCTGAAGCGAATGTTCAAAATGTAGAGTAATTTTTATTGAAATACAAAAAAAGGGATTCAATTTGAATCCCTTTTTTGTTATAACTCTTTTTTATAAGTTCTTCTTCTTTTGTTAATTTTCGAATTAAAATGTTTCCATAAATTATGAATGGCATGATTTTCTTCTAATTCAGGCGTTCTAATACAAGTTTCAATTCCTTTTGCTTGACACACTTTGTAATATTCATCAAAAATTATTGCGGTAACACCTTTGCTTTGGTACTCTGGACTAACTCCAATTAGATAAAAAACGACTTCTTTTGAATGTTTCCTAGCTTGTAATAAATGATAAAAACCAAAAGGAAATAATTTACCATTAGCCTTTTTTAAGGCATTAGCAAACCCAGGCATCACAATGGCAAAAGCAATCATATTATTGTTTTTATCCAAAATAAATTTGATGTATTCCGGATTGATGAAACCAATGTATTTCTTTTTAAAATAAGCTTTTTGGATATCGTTTATTGGAACAAATGATTGTAGTTTTGAATAGGTATCGTTAAAAAGATCAAACATTTTATCTACATAAGGCATGATATCCTTAGTTTTGGTGAAATTTAGACTACGTAATTCGTATCTTTTTTTGATCAATTCACTTGCTTTTTGAAATGATTCAGGATTGATGTCATTAAATGAAAAGCTACTCTCAAGATATTCTTTTTCTTTAGTATATCCAAGCTTTTCAAAATGTGTGATATAGTAAGGTTGACTGTACCAAGTAATCATATTTCCCATTTGTTCAAAACCCTCACTCAGAATTCCTACTTTATCTAAATTAGAAAATCCCATCGGACCTTCGATGTGATCCATGTGGTGTTTTTTACCCAATTCTTCTACTTTAGCTAATAAAGCTTTGGTAACTTCAATGTCATCTATAACATCAAACCAACCAAATCGTGTTTTCTTTTTCCCTAAAATTTTAACTTCTTCCCAATTGATGATGGCCGCAATTTTTCCAACAATTTTTCCATTTTTGTAAGCCAAATAAAAGTGCGCTTCTGCCGATTGAAGAGCCGGATTTTTAGTTTTGTCGAAAGTTTCTAACTCATCTGCAATAATAGGAGGTATCCAATAAGGATTATTTTTATACAATTCGAAAGAAAACATCACGTAATCTTTCATTTCTTTTTTGGTAAGGGCTTCTTTAATCGTTATCATATTATTTTACGGCGTCTTTTCTTTTTTTAGCTTCTTTTTCTGCTTTTTTCTTCACTTTTTTGTCGGTTTTACTTTCCGTTCCAGGTTTTGCTAGTTTTACTTCTTTGTATTGATCAGCAAAACGCCAAGAAAAACCAATTCCAGCGTTAAAAAGTCCGGGAGTATCTTTTATGTTTTTTCCTACTGAAGCATCCACTTGCATGTTTTTATCAAATAAGAATGCAGCACCTATTCTGAAAACGCTATCACTATAATAATCCCCTGAATACCCTTGGTTTTCAATAAAACCTGACCATTTGGCGTTAAATCCACGGGTTAGTGTTAAGATGTAGTTTATTGACGCAAAATCAGTTCCTATTTTGTCGTAAGTTAAGTTGGTTACTAAAACCCATCTTCCACCAAAGTGATTTTGGGCAATTGCAGTTACTTTTGGACTAAAAGAAGGTTCTTTAATATTTTCAGGAGCATAATTAAAAAGGTTGTCGCCTACACTAAAATTAGCACCTGCATACATAGAGAAAGCAGGGATAAATTGTCTCCATTTGAATTTTCTATTCGCTTTCCAGCTGTATACATTTACTTTTTCTTCGTAATTTTTAAAGGGATCATAGATTAAAAATTTAGCTCCTAAAGTAAGCTGTTTGAAACCATTCCTTTTTTCGTTGAATAAACCATTAGTTAATTTGTCGTTTTGATACTCGATTTCACCAATAATCTCTAATTCTTCTTTCCAAACGCCATAACGAATATCCAATTCACCAATAAACCCATTTGCATTATATCCTAATAAATTATGATCTTCTGAAACATAAGTAACTCCTGTTTCGGTTTGAATGATTTTTTTTCCAACAGCATAGGCCATCATAGATTTACCTGGACGATTCGAATTGATTTCATCTGTAAATTGTCCAAAAGAGAGTTGGGCAGTAATTCCAAATAATAAAAGAAAAAGGGATTGAAGTGATTTCATAAAAAAAGATTTATCTCCAAAATTAGTTATTTTATCATAATTTTATGAAACAATTTTGAAGTTTTCCCAACCAATATCTGTATTTTTGAATTTTAAATTTTATTAGCATGGAAATGGCTTCATTTACAGGTTTTGTAAAAACAATTTTTTACATCATTCTGTTTTATTATTTGTTTAAGTTTTTAATGCGAATTTTTGCCCCAATTTTAATGCAGAAAGCGGTCAACAAGATGCAAGAAAAAATGCAAGAACAGTACAGACAACAACAGGAACAATACAATAACGCCTCTCAATCGACAAAAACAACTCCAAAACCTAAAAAAGAAGTAGGAGAATACATTGATTACGAAGAAGTAAAATAATTCTTAGTTTATCAACTTTACATAAAAGGATATTGTAGCGATATCCTTTTTTTAGTTACTTTAGCACCTTATTTAGCAATAGTATGAAGAACATTAAAGCATTCTATCCCCACTTATTAGTTGTGGTTGGATTTATCTTAGTTTCACTATTTTACTTTTATCCGGTTTTAAAAGGAGAAAAAATTTTCCAATCCGATATCGTACAATATACCGGAATGGCAAAAGAACAAATTGATTTTAGAAAAGAAACAGGTGAGGAGCCTTATTGGACGAATAGTGCTTTTGGAGGAATGCCAACCTATCAATTAGGAGCCAAATATCCAAATGACGTTATCGGAATGTTAGATGATGCTTTACGTTTTTTACCAAGACCAGCAGATTATTTATTCCTTTATTTTCTTGGGTTTTATGTGTTATTGATGGTAATGAAAGTAGATCCATTAAAAGCCTTTTTCGGGGCTTTAGCCTTTGGATTATCAACGTATTTAATTATTATTTTAGGTGTTGGGCATAATGCAAAAGCACATGCTATTGCTTATATGCCAATGGTTGTTGCTGGAGTTTTATTGGTGTTCCAACGAAAATATATTGCCGGAGGTTTACTAACAATGGTGGCTGCTGCATTAGAAATCAATGCTAATCACTTCCAAATGACGTATTATTTATTGCTTTTATTGGCAATTATTGGAGTGTATTATGTAGCAATTGCAATTAAAAATAAAGAATTCAAAGAATTAGGAAAAGTAATTGGAGTATTTGTTATTGCAGCAATTTTAGCCATTGGAGCTAATGCAACCAACCTAATGGCGACATCGGAATATGCTAAATTTTCTACCAGAAGCAATAGCGAATTAACTTTCAATCCTGATGGTTCTCCAAAGACGGATAGCAATGCGATGTCTTACGATTACATCACCGAATACAGCTACGGAATTGCAGAAAGTTTAAACTTGATTGCACCAGGACTATTCGGAGGTTCTAACAATGAAAATTTAGGAATTGAATCTGAAACCTATCAGAATTTTGTAGCCCAAGGCTATCCAGCGGATCAAGTTCAAGGTTTTGTGGAACATGCACCAGCGTATTGGGGAGATCAGCCTATTGTTGCAGCACCAGCCTATATTGGAGTAGTAGTGTTTTTCTTATTTGTAATGGCCTTTTTTGTTGAAAAACGAAACATCAAATACTTATTTTTGGCTGGAGCAGTTTTTTCTTTATTGCTGTCTTGGGGAAAAAATTTCAGTGCTTTAACCGATTTCTTTATTAATTACGTTCCGTTATATGATAAATTTAGAGCCGTTTCTTCTATTCAAGTGATTTTAGAATTGTGTGTACCTGCTTTAGCCATATTAGGATTATATCAATTCTTTAAACAAGAGGATGAAAAAGCAAAATGGAGCGCCCTTTGGAAATCAGGAGCTATTACTTTCGGACTTCTAGTAGTTTTATTTTTAATCAAAGGAATGTTCAATTTCTCTGGAGTAAACGATGCCATGTATGCTCAAGCTTATGGAGATGAATTCATTCGTACCTTAAAAATTGACCGTGAAGCACTATATACTTCAGATGTGTTGCGTTCGATGTTATTTGTAGGATTAACATTTGCCGTTTTATTCCTTTTTGTAAAAAATATGATGAAAGAAACTACGGCGATTATTGCAGTAGGAGTTTTAATGGTTTTCGATTTGTTTATGGTAGACAAACGTTATGTAAACAACAATCCAGACCAGTTCAGAAGTGCAAGAGAAGTAGATATGCCATTTGAACCTACAGAAGCAGATCAAAGAATTCTTGCAGATACAACCCATTTCCGAGTTTTTGAATTAGAAGGCGGAATGAGTAGT
>JAHRWO010000395.1 GCA_019105125.1 Flavobacterium sp. | reverse complement strand
GTAAAAATCTACGGTTAGCTACACCAAAAAATTAAGAATGTGAAACGTTCTTAAAATAAGAATAATGTATACTATATTTTTTTGAAACAGGTTTTTACACAGACTCCCGTTATGCCTCACCCTGAAAAAGATAAGACCGATAAGAAACTGAATGAAAAGATTGACAATGAAAGAACTTGACGAATTAATACAAGACCGAAAAGAAAAAGTCCGTTTAATGAAAAAGGATGGTGACAATTCACATAAGTTACTTGCCGGACTTTATGGTAATCCTACACATTTTATTACAGAATTATTACAGAATGCCGAAGATGAAGGAGCTAAACATGTTTCGTTTGAATTAACTGAAAATGAACTAATTTTCTCACACGATGCACCAAAATTATTTGACTTTAATGATATTAGAGCGATTTCAAACTTTGGAGACAATCAAGAGAAAAAAGAAAAACCAAATGCGATTGGACGATTTGGTATTGGTTTTAAGTCGGTTTACGCCATTACAGACAACCCAAGAATTGTTTCAGCAGAATTTGATGTTACAATTCGTGATTATAATATTCCTGAAAGAACAAATGGGTATAATTCGGATTTTTTTAAAGGCACAAAAATTATTCTTCCATTTAAAACTGAAACAAATAAAAGAGAAAGAACTATAAAGATATTAAGGAATGAGCTATCAGGATTAAACCTAAATTATTTATTGTTTCTTTCAAATATTGAAACCATAAACTGGAAAACTCCACAAAACAATGGAGCTTACAAAAAGAATTTCAACCTCAAAGACAAGCGTTTTATATCTCTCAAATCTTCAAATGAGGAAATAAAATATTTTCTAATTGAAAAAAATGTAATTATTGATAGCAAAAACTTGACAATAAAACTTGCTTTTCTGTTGGATAAAGGTGATAAAAGAAAAATCGTTCCTTGCGATAAATCACCACTATATGTGTTCTTCCCAACCAAGATTGAAACAAATTTAAAATTCTTAGTTCACGCACCGTTTTACACTACCCCTGCCCGTGAGAATATACAAGAGGGAGATAGCTTAGTAAATATTGAAACTGACCACAGAAATGATGATTTACAAAAGGAACTGGGTAAACTTCTTTCCGAATGCTTATTAGTTTTCAAAAAATTACGTCTTCTTCATGTTGACCTTTTAAATGCATTACCAATTGATGACAGTCTTTGTCAGCGTTCAGAAATCTATAAGGAACTTTATGAGGCTGTTAAATCGGAGCTTAGTTCTGAAAAAAAGTTATTGCCAAATTCTAAGGGAGGCTTTTCTTCCGCAAATGAACTAATGCTTTTAGGAAGTTCTTACCTTGCAGATTTGCTAACGTCAAAACAGGCAAAAAAACTTTTTGGTAGAACCTATTGGCTAAGCAAGCAAATCACAAATGATAAAACCAAACTATTAAGAGATTACTTGTATTACAATATTGACATTCCTGAATATGATTTGACTGGTTTTGCTAATAAAATTGATAATGATTTTATGACCGAACAAACTGATAAATGGATAATTCAGTTTTATAGGGTAATTAATAAAGCTCCTGCACTTTGGAGAATGGGCTCTAAGTATTCAAGTAACGGCATTTTAAGAAGTAAACCAATAATCAGAATAGAAGGCAATAATAACAAAAGACAGGTTGTGCCATTTCAGCAGAATGGCAAACCTAATGTGTTTTTACCTACAAAAGACTTTTCGAAATATGCAACTGTAAAACACAATATTGCCAGAAATAAGGAAGCAAAAAAGTTCTTAGAGGACTTGGGTCTTACAACCCCGGACATATTTGCAGAAATTAATGAGTTCATATTACCAAACCTAAAAAATGGTGAGACATATCCAGGCTATTTCAACGACTTAAAGAAAATTATAGAGGCATTTCAATCCCAAAATCAAGATAAACGTAAGCGTTTACTTCAAGATTTAAAAGAATGTCCTTTCATACTTGGGTACAATCCTGAAACTGGTGAAACAGGATATTTTAAACACAATTCAGTCTATTTACGTAATGAACTATTAGAAACATATTTCGATAAAAGTCCCAATGTATTTTATGTTGCTGAGGAACAATACGCTCTAACTCCAAAAGAGCATACACAATTAATTAACCTGTTAACTGAATTAGGTTTAAAATCATCTTTAAGACGCATAGAGTTTAACCCTAAATTAAGTTGGGAGGAAAAGTCAGTTTTGCGAAATGGTTCTTCCTATACTAATGAACATTATTGTAAGGATTATAAATTGGATGGATTGAATGAGTTTTTTGAAGGAGAAATTACTTTAAAAAGGTCAGTTGCCTTGTGGAAACTACTGGCAAAATCCATAAGGCAATATTCTTATAATCAAGAGAAGTTTTTTCAAGGAGAATACTCATATAAATATTATTCTGACTATCGGAAAAACTTTGATGCTTACTTCTTAAAACAATTAAAGAAACACCCTTGGATTTTTGTTGACGAGCTTTTGTGCTTGACTAATGAAATATCATATTCATCTCTCCCTGAAATTTATGACGATGAAGATGCAAGAATGTTGGGTGATATTTTAGGGTTTAAACCAGATGAAATTAAGGACATTGAGGCAAGAACAGGAGGTAAATTTATTCCTCCAGATGAGGTTGAGGATTATGAAAAGTGGAGAGCAGAACAAAAAAACAAAAATGACGATAATGATAAAATCTCCAA
>JAHRWO010000348.1 GCA_019105125.1 Flavobacterium sp. | reverse complement strand
TCTAACTTTCTTTTTACTAGGATATCCTGTAGGGTATTTTGATAGTTGGATGGTTTCTGCCTCTTTTTGGACTTTCATCTTTATTTTATGGTTATTTGGTTTCATGAATGCCTTGAATGGAGAACAAAAACCAGTACCTTTTTTAGGAGAATTTTATCAAAAATTATTTAAAAGTTTTTAAACTCTTCTAAACTTTTAAACTCATAAACTTATAACCTTTATTCAAAAATGAATTTATATTATCTAGTTCAAGAACCTAAAATTAAACACGAGAAAAATCCATTATTACTATTATTACATGGTTACGGAAGCAACGAAGAAGATTTATTCTCTTTCGCATCTGAACTACCACAAGACCATTATGTAATTTCGGTTCGTGCTCCTTATGATTTACAACCTTACGGACACGCTTGGTATGCCATTCATTTTGATGCTGATGAAAATAAATTTTCGGATAATGTTCAAGCGAAACAATCGGTTGAGTTAATTGCAGGTTTTATTGATGAAGTTGTCAAACAATATCCAATCGATGCAAAAAATGTAACTTTGATTGGTTTCAGTCAAGGTGCCATTTTAAGTTATGCTACTGCCTTAACCTATCCTGAAAAAGTGGCTAAAGTAGTTGCTTTGAGCGGTTATTTCAATCAAGAAATTATGCCAGAAGTTATCGATACAAAAGCGATTTCACATTTAAAATTCTTTATCTCGCATGGTTCAGTTGACCAAGTGATTCCAGTAGAATGGGCTCGAAAAGCAAAACCAGCTTTAGAAAATTTAGGATTAGAAGTCGAATATCATGAATATCCTGTAGGACATGGTGTAGCGCCACAAAACTTCTTCGATTTTAAAAATTGGTTGCAACGATAAAATAAAAAAGCTCTGAACTTACATTCAGAGCTTTTTTTCACAAATTAAACTAAACACATTCAGAATTATGCCTTAGGTGTAACTACTGTATCCAACACATGAATTACTCCGTTTTTTTGATTTACATCAGCTATTGTAACTTTTGAGCTATTGCCATTCTCATCAGTAATGTACAAATCTTTACCTTTCATCCAAGCTGTTAAAGTACCACCACTAACTGTTTTTAAAGTAGCTTTTCCGTTCCCTTTTTTAATCGCAGCGTCAATATCTTTTGCATTCATTTTCCCAGCTACAACATGATAGGTTAAAATAGTTTGTAACGTTTTTAAATTTTCAGGTTTTAATAATGTTTCAACTGTTCCTGCGGGTAATTTAGCAAACGCAGCATTTGTTGGGGCAAAAACGGTGAATGGTCCATCAGACATTAAAACATCAACTAATCCAGCCGCTTTAACAGCTGCAACCAATGTAGTATGGTCTTTAGAATTAACCGCATTTTCTACAATGTTTTTACTTGGATACATTGGAGCACCTCCTACTTCAACTGTTTTTTCTTTAGTTTGTGCAAAAGAAGTTGAACCTACTAATAACCCTAAAGCTACAATTGCAGTAGCAAAAATTTTGTTTGTTTTCATAATATAATTTTTTTTTAAGTTTTATAATGACATTTACGCTGAAAACAAATTCATGGTTTTAAAAAAAGAAAAAAATCTTAACTAAAGTATAAGATACACTTTAACCAATTATTCTTTACTTTTGTTATTCAAAAAAATTTAAAGCTATGGCATCAATTACATTAGGAGGAAATCCTGTTCACACAAATGGCGAATTGCCAGCAGTAGGTTCAAAAGCTACTGATTTCAATCTGGTAAAAACAGATTTAGGAACAGCTACTTTAGCTGACTTTGCGGGTTCAAAAGTGGTTTTAAACATTTTCCCAAGTGTTGATACGGGAACTTGTGCTGCTTCTGTTAGAAAATTCAACGAAAAAGCAAGTGCTTTAGCAAACACTAAAGTATTGTGTATTTCTAGAGACTTACCTTTTGCTCAAAAACGTTTTTGTGGTGCTGAAGGTTTAGAAAACGTAATCAACTTATCGGATTTTAAAGACGGAAGTTTTGGAAAAAACTACGGTTTAGAAATCACTGACGGGCCTTTAGCTGGTTTACATTCTCGTGTTGTAGTGGTTTTAGATGAAAACGGAACGATTCTACACACGGAGCAAGTAAAAGAAATTGCTGACGAGCCAAACTACGATGCAGCTTTAGCTGTTTTATAAAAAATTCAACTGTCCTAGAATTAGATTGCTAATTTTAGGACAGTTTTTAATTACCTAATAAATGAAATTCGAAAAAGACGAAACGCTTTTCTCTGGCCGATTAAAAAGTATTGGTTATGCAGTAAAAGGGGCTATCAAATTAATTACTTCCGAGCACAGCATTATGGTGCAAGCTACAATTGCAGTAATTATGACGGTAGCAGGGTTTTACTTTGGCATCAACCGTTACGAATGGATGATGCAAATTTTAGTTTTTGGTTTAGTTTTAGGAATCGAAGGCTTGAATACAGCCGTAGAAAAAATAGCCGATTTCGTACATCCCGAATTTCATGAACGTATCGGTTTCATTAAAGATATTGCTGCTGGAGCCGTATTTTTTGCAGCCTTAACTGCTATTGCTATCGGATGCATTATTTATTTTCCATATTTGTTTTAATTTAGCTACTTTTGTAAAAATTGTTCCGTTTACATGGCCAAAAAAACAAGTAAAGATTCCGTAAATTCTCCTACTGAAACCAAAGAAAAATTCTCTTGGCGAATTAGTCGTCAGCAGAAATTTATTTTCGGTATTTTGTTGATTTTCTTTTCTATAGCTTTGTTGCTATCTTTTATTTCTTACTTCGTAACAGGAAATAACGATCAAAACATCGTATCTGAATTAGCCAATAGAAGTGCTAAAGCTGAAAACTGGTTGGGTAAATTTGGAGCCTATTTAGCTGACTTCTTCCTTTATAAAGGTTTTGGAGTAGCGTCTTTCATTTTTGTGAGAATCCTTTTCTTAATGGGAGCTTACTTGGTATTAGATATGGCTTTATCAAAACTAAAAAGAAGTTTCTTTTGGGATTTTTATCTCATCATTTTCATTTCTATCATTCTAGGTTTTTTCTGGGAATATATTCCACAATTAGGAGGAACTGTTGGATTTGAAATGAATCTTTTCATTCAAGATTACATCGGAAAAACAGGAACTTTATTGGTGCTTTTATTCGGAATCGTACTATTCTTAGTTTTCAAAATCAAGATGTCTCCCGAAAGTTTTACTAAAGTTTTTGAAAAACCACAAGCCGAATTAAATCAAGATATAGCTGCTGCAAATACAACAGTTCCAGTACCAGAAAACAGTACAGATGAAACGGAAGATGAAGTAAATACCGATTTACCAATAACTTCACCAACCAATTCAAAAGACGACTTTATCTTGACTGAAGACGAAGAAGAAATGGGTAATTTCGAATTGAAAACCTATCCTTCGAATTTCGAAATCAACAAAGAAGCTTTAAAACCAACAATTGCTACAGCATCAGAATTAACTTTAGATCCAAAACCAAAAGTTGAAACTCCAGAAGTAACTAATTTTTCTATCGAAGACAGAAGCATTCCAAAGGAAGATTTCGTAAACGAAGACGCTTTTGTAATTGAAAAAGTGGCAGAAGAGGAAGTGGTTGAAGAAAACTTAGCAG
>JAHRWO010000345.1 GCA_019105125.1 Flavobacterium sp. | reverse complement strand
TCACCAAGGCAAAAACCGAAGGATAGACTACGTCAACTAGCGCGAAATCACCAACCCCTAAATAAGCATAGCGCATATAATCAAATAAGCCTACCAAGGGATTCAATTCTACTACCCACAGGTAATCCGATGGAACGGAAGAACTTGGATAAATCACCGGAGTGGCATACATAAACAATTGTACGCCAAAACCTATTAACTGATTCAAATCTTTATATTTTGTAGTCATAGAAGACAAAATCAAACCAATGCCCATGGAAATCAACGCCATTAAAACAATAATTACGGGGGTAAATAAAATCCAAGTATTGGGCTGGATTTGATTTTGAAGCACAAAATAGACCACAAAACCAACAAACAAAAGAAATTGAACCCCAAACTTCATCAAGTTAGAAATCACGATAGTTAAGGGCATAATCAATCTCGGAAAATACACTTTTCCAAAAATACCCGCATTCGCATTAAATACGCCAGAAACGGATGTAAGACAAGTTGAGAAATAATTCCATAAGGTAATGCCCGCCATATAAAACACCACTTGAGGGGCTCCATCAGTAGACAGCTGGGCTACATTTCCAAAAATGATGGTAAAAGTAATCGTAGTCAACAAAGGCTGAATAAAAAACCACAATGGCCCTAAAATCGTCTGTTTGTAAACGGTAACAAAATCCCTACGTACAAACAAAACCAACAAATCACGGTAATGCCAAAGCTCTTTTAGATTAATATCAAAAAGAGAATGTCTAGACTCAATCACAGAGTCCCAATGTTCAGCTGTAGTATTTTTTTGATTCATTTATACCAAATTATTATAAAAGTCTTACTTTATAAGACTTAGCGGTCAAATTTAAACTTTTTTAGTGGATGGACAAATTTTATCAATTAAAGTCTATTTTAAATAGTGAGAACAAGTTCAAAAATTATCATCAATCCTAAAATTTGAACCAAGAAATAGTTTTCAATTGCAGTTTTCAGTCACAGAAAAAAGCTGTAATTCTCTGCTTCTGTTTTAGCTGGCTCAAACAAAAATTAAATCAGCATCATCCGCGTTCCAAAAAAATTAAACCTAGAAACAAGAAAACATTCCAGTTGTTCTCGATGCATTTTTAAAAAATAGCTAAGGGCATTTTCTAAAAAACACTCGAAGTGACGTCAGTGGAATTAGGATTGCTATAGCTTTTACTTTTCACTTTTTACTTTTTACTTTTCAATTCAATCCGAGTGCTCATTACCCATCGCCCATTACCAAGCCTCCATCAAAAACCTTCTCAAATCAATAGCCTGCACCCCTTGATAACTCGCACCATCAAACGCATCCAAAGTGACAACCATTTTAGGATAATTATCATCAATAGCGAGTAAATTTCCAAACTCCCGTTGCATCGTTTTTTCGGCATGAAGCGATAGTGCAACTTGAACATATAGTTTTTCATTATTTTTTTCGGCTATAAAATCAATCTCCTTATCCCCTAAAACCCCAACTTTTACTGAATACCCTCTAAAAACCAGATGATTATACACAACATTCTCCATAATTTTACGACGATCCTCGATTCGGTAACCCCAACGAGCATTTCGACTCCCTAAATTTTCAAAATAGAATTTATCTCCAATTTCAAACAATCGTTTCCCAACAAGATCATATCGGGCTACTTTATGCAATAAAAAGGCACTAACCAAATACTGAACATACGTTTGAACCTGATTAGGCGCCATATTGGTGCGTTGCGACTTCAAAAAATCACTTATCTTTTTGGCAGAAAACAAACTGCCTGTATTTGCCGCCAAAAACTGAACCAATTGCTCTAAAAAAACCGTATTCCGTATCGAAAACCGATTGATGATGTCTCGGTAAACAATAGTATTGTAAATATTTTTTAAATATTCAAAAACGATGGCATCCTCTAATGGCAAATGCTTGATATAAGGCAAACCGCCGTACTTTAAGAATAGATTCAAACTAGTATCACTGTCTTTTAAAGAATGAAATTGTAAAAACTCTTCATAAGACAAACTGTAAACGGTGATTTCAATATAACGTCCGCTCAAATGTCCTGCTATGTCGCTAGATAACAAATTGGCGTTGCTTCCAGTACAATAAATATCCAGATTTTCATAAAGCAATAAGGAACGTAAAGCGGATTCGAAATTTTCGATATCTTGAATTTCATCAATAAAAACAAATGTTTTACTTTCAGCATCTTGATTAGAAATAACATAGTCATGTAAATCAGTAGCCGTTTTAAGGTTAGAAAAACTTAGATCTTCTTTATTGACATAGATTATTTTCCCTCCTGGAAATTGCTCTTTAACATGCCCCATAATTTGAAACATCAAGTAACTTTTTCCCACACGACGTTGCCCCGTAAATACCTTTATCAAGTTTTTACCAATAAAAGGAATAACGCGGTCCATATACTCTTTTCGAGGAGTAATCTGCTTTGGAATATTCATCTTTTAACTATACTTTAAATAATTTTCAAAAATACAAAAAATTATAAACATAATTATAACTTTTTATTATTTATTAAAATATTATAGCCATACATACAACAATCTACCCGTCCCTCAATCTCACCATCCCCAAAAAAACCAAACGCGCGCCTCCACTCTAAAAAAACACCCAAAAGTCAACCAAAACGATGCAAAAGCCACCAAATCATACCTTGCACAAATCAAAATCCAGTTGTAATTTTAGAGGAAACTATAAAATAAATAAATCATGGCAAAAGTAACAGCACCTTTCGAAATCGAAGGCACAATTGACGATTTAAATTTTTTCAAGTCATCAGGGCAAAATTTAGTAAGACTAAAGGGAAATTCTGGAATTTCTAAAGAGCAATTCGCTAACAATCCCATTTTTGATCCCATCAGAGAACACGCTACAGAATTTGGAAGCTGTGTTCTTAAATCAAGAGTATTTCGCTTATTAGCGAAACAATTCTATGACAAAGCAAAAGAAGTATCATTCGCAGGAAGAGTCAACCAATTACTGTTCGAAATTTTAGAAGAAGACACAACAGACAAAAGAGGGGAAAGAAAACTAGAAATCGGACTCCAAAATCCCGAATTACACGAAATATTGGTCAACTTTGAAGCAAACAAACTAAGACCTTTAAACAAAGTAGTAAAGAAAAAAGTAACATTCGATTGGAAACAAAACAAAATCAATCTTACGACAGTAAATACAGAAAAAGACATCAATTGGCCAGAACCCGATGCCAACCATATTCATTTCCAACTAGCCATCGCCAATTGGAACTGTAAAGAAGATAAATTTGAAAACCACTACAGCAACGAAATCATTTTAGAAAAGAACGATACAGAAACACCTCTTGAATTTCAAATAACCAAACTCCAAACCCAAGACCTATGGATTGCCTACCTGTACATAGGTCTCTCCAACAAAGAAAGACGAAAAACAAAACCCCTCCACAAAAAATGGAATACCACCACCATCATAGGAATCCAAAACTTCAATCAAAGACAATCTTCCTACCACGCTGTCAGAGCTTCAAACTCAGACAGCGTTTTTTCTCAAATCTCCCCATCTCCCAGCCTCTCATTTACCTCGCCTCCGAAGCTCTCAAAAGTAAAACGCCTTCGTGCAAATCGCAACACAGTCCACATCAAAAAACGCTGTGAAATTCCGCACAAAACTTCGTCAGACTTTGTAAAACAGTATTCCATTAGCCTTCGACTCCGCTCAGGGTGACATTAGTGGAATTACAAATTTCTTTGAACCTCTAATCTGTCATATCGAGCTAGCCTGTGCTGAGCTTAGTCGAAGTATCGAGACCCTGTCATATCAAGCGTAAGCCTGTTCCGAATTATCGGAATCGAAAACTTGTCTTTCTGAACTCGTTTCAGAATCTCCTACAAAGTAGGAGATCACTTTACATCGTAAAGCCAACATTCAACATTCGTTAATCATCATTCATCATTCCAAACACTAACACCCCTGTATTCCGAAGGGTCGGAACCATCGAGGGGACAATACTGCTAAAGACTTTTTATTTATTCTGTTTTCAATTGAATATTTTTACACCCCTTAACCGAAGCACTCGCTTCTCCTCTTAATATCAAACCTAAAGGGGACAATACTCCTAAATGCTCTTTATTTATTCTGTTTTCAGTGGAATTATGATACACCCCTAAAGTCCCCTCGAGGGGACAATTCTTTCTAAGCAATTTTAATGGAATTACAATTTCAAAGATTTCCCAAATTATTAAAATGTGTGTTCCAGAAACAATCATTACAAATCATCTTAAAACTACAAACAAATAAATAGTGACTCTAGGAATTGTCCCCTTGAGGTCCCGATAGCTATCGGGATTAGGGGTGTTTGCGATGTACTCTTCTACATTATAAAAAGCTCAAAAGATTCTTCTAAAAGCTCGTAGTTTTTAAGCAAATCCTTTGAAAAATTTCAAAAAACCTTTGAGCAATAAACAAAAACCTTTGAGCTTTTTTCACTTAAAGGCATAAAAAAACCGAGGATTTCCCTCGGTTTAAAAATTAATGACCTTATTAGTTTGCTTTTCTGAAACGCAACTCGTTAGTCATTTTGCTGAGTTTTTTACCCGGTCTAAAACGAACCCTACCTTTTACAATGTCTGTAGCAGTGACTTCTTCTAAAGTGTCTTTCCCTGCTGATTTTAGGGTTACGTTAAAACTTCCTAAAC
>JAHRWO010000312.1 GCA_019105125.1 Flavobacterium sp. | reverse complement strand
AAACTGATTTTGTAACCTTTGTGATTCATAAGATTTTGCATTCGCTCCTCTACCGTCTTGATGAAAATATGATTCTAAATACAATGTAGCACAATGTGTTTGCCCTTTTACTGCGTGAACACTCGTAATTTCAATTTCAAGACCGTCTTCTTTGTAATGATTGGTCGTTGATATAATTTGGGCATTTTCGACAGGCATTTCGGCATTGTCAGTATTGATGAAAGTTGAACTTTTAGAAATCGTTTTGTCAAACATTGCAAGAAAAGTCGAGACGTATAATTTTATTTCATTCCAAACATCATTTGTTTGTTCCCTAATAATTCCGATTGACCAATTGTATAGGTTCAGATTCAATTCGTCATATTTATTAATGTCCTTTTCGTAAATAAAATCAATTAGTTTCTTTTTCGTATAGGGTCTATCGTCTGCTGCATTGATATTTTCGATACGCAATATTTTCAGAAAAGCATTCAAAATACTTTTACGCAATGGTTCTAATGTTTTCTTTTGCTCATAATATAATAAATAACTTTTTAAGTTTTCGTAATCTTCTTTTGGTTTGTGTTTTTCTCTTTTAAACCCTTTGTGATAATCTTCTAAACGCAGTTTTGATATATCACACCGATTTTCTTCATTTTCTTTCCAATCTGTATTCCAACAAACAACTTTAATGTCTTTGAAATCTTTCTTTGACTTTAAACTACCATTTTCTTTGTATTCTTTTACGATTTTAGTAAAAAAAGGAATAATGTTTTTAATTGTGGAATTTTCAAAAACCAAAATATGTGGTTTTAATTCACATTCATTTATGCCGATGATATCAAAATTTGCATCGTTGTGTAAAGCAAATTTCTTTACAACATTGGCAATAGGTTTACTCAATCGCGGACTACCGTTTATTCTCAAAACATCTGCTCTATCACTCCAAACATCTTCTGCTTTAACTGAATAATAAATTGCTTGGTTTTTATCGCCAATTCTTTGAATTATAGAAATGCTGTTTCCGTCATCGTAAAAAAGCTTTTCTAATATATTGTATTGATGCGTGTCCATATCTTGCATTTCGTCCACAAAAACAAAAGAAAAACGTTTCTGTATAAGTTCTTTTATTAGAGGAATTTTATAAAGATAACATTCACCAAAATGATATGCGTAATCGTATGAAATAATTCCTTTCTTTAAAACTTCAAAGACTATCGTTTTAAGTCCAATGTATCTTTTGTTCGTTCGAGTTTTCAATAAAACATCCTTGTCTCTGTTTTTTATTTCATTTGTAATAAAGTCATAATACAAGCCACGAACTTCATTTTCAATGTATTTAGTAACAAGTTGCTTTGTTAGTTTTTTGTCTTTGTTTGCTTCTTTTTCAGCTCTTTTGATATGTCTTTGGTAAAATAATTTTGTTGGTTGCTCATAATCTTTATTCCAAGCAATTATATTGAACAACCTTACTAATTCTTCTTCGTATCTATCTTTATCGATCCAATTTAATTTTCTTTTGAAAACAAGATTGTAGATTGGAATAGCCAAAAACTCATCAACAAAACTTTGTATTGTTCCAATGAAATTGGGATAAGAAAATAATCTAGGGCAATGCCTTTGTATTTTTTCTTTTATCTCGTCAATTGCTGCATTAGTATGCGATAAAACCAAAATTCCTGAACTGTCAGTAAAAGGAAGTTTACGTTCTAGAATAACCAACTTTGCAAGTAAAGCCGTTGTTTTCCCGCTACCCGGTACGGCTTGCAAATCTAATGTTCGGAAATCACGAATAAACGCTTTGCGCTCATCGTCAAACTCTTTACCAACTGGTAACAGTAGTTGCTCGGCATATTTAATTTCTTCATCTGATATGTTAATTACCTGTGGCATATTTTATCGCTTTTACAAGATAATTAACCGTATCGCCTACATCTTCTGAAATTGTAATTGTGCGGACTCCTTTACTTAATTCTTCATCAATAGTGTTTGCAATGTGATAAGCAATATCTGTTTTCTTCAAAGTTTTGTTTATCAATTTAGTTGCAAGTGCTTTTTCAAAATCTGTATACCAATCTGTATGCGTATGAAATGCTTTTGCTGCATTTTGTAGCAGCATTGTTAAACTTGCTGATTTGAATAAAGAATATTCTAAAGTCCAATTTGGTGCAGGAAAATACTGAACGTTATTTTCAGATTTGTCGTTAATAGACGCTAATTTTGCCAGCGTTTCTTGTTGAACAGTGTTTACATCTCTTTTTATAAAATTATCTCCGTTCTTTTCGTATTCTCTGATGTCGGAATCTGTAACTACTGAAACAGGAATTTTCATATTGGGCTCTGCTTGTCTCAAGTAAATATTAGCGTAATGGTCAAAACCTGTATGTCCAATATTTACAATTGAAACACCTTTTTCCGTTAAGTCAATGTTAATTGCTTTGGCAATGCTCGGTAAAAGAATTTCTTCAGCCCACCCTTCAACTAAAATAACACCTTTCGCAAAAAACAAATTTGCTTTTGTTGTGTCCAAAAACTTTTCTAAGAACTTGTAATTATCCTTATCCAACTTTGTATATGTTTCACCCATTGGAAAAGCATTCCCGTTGTTGCAAATAATTAAGTTTTCAAGTTTGAGTTTGGAAGCCAAATTCGGGCTGTGCGTTGTTAATACAAGTTGAATGTCTTTTTGTTTTTGAAACGCTTCTATCACTTGCATTTGTGCTTGTGGGTGCAAATGTGCTTCCAGTTCTTCAACCAAGCCCAAACGCAAACCAGTCCAATTTGATTTGGTTAAGTGAAGCAATTCAGCAGCCATAAATAAACGATTCAGAGTTCCTAAGCCTGGATTGGGTTCACCTTTCAGAGTTAAAGTGAGTTTTTCAAGAATGCTTTTAATGTCGGTTGATGTTGATTCAAATTCACTTTCGTTGTTATTGCTGTAAAAACTTTTAATGTAGTTGTCAATTTTGTCTTTTATCTGCTTTCCTTCGGTTACTTTGGGTTGACCTGCATTATCAACGCCTTTGAAATAGTTTTCTAATTCCTCTTTTAAACCCGAAAAGATTTTTACCAAATCGTTGTTTTTCTCTTTTCCTTTAAATGCTTCATCGCCTAAAAGAATTTGCGATAAGCGTGAATTGCGTTTGGCAACTAATTCGTTTTCCGCATCTCGCAAAGGTTTTAAGTAGGTTGCTTTAAAATAATCTTTCGTTTCTGCTGAAAGCAAGTATCCTTCTTCGTCAACACCTGCTTTTACATCGGTTGGAATGATTTTATCTATTTGTCGTTTTACATCGTAATTTAGCTTTAAAAATGGTTTTGCATCTGCACCAGTGCCTGTCCAGCCCAACCATTCAGTAAAGTTTTTTGCTTCTTCGGGTTTTAAATCCTCAAATTTTAATTCGATGCGAAAACGATTTGATTCATTGAAAAAATCCTTATCCTCAACTCTTATGTAATCGTAACTGTGTGTTCTTAAAACTAATTTTATTGCATCGATAATTGCAGTTTTGCCCGAATCATTTTCGCCAATAATTACATTCAAACCGTGGGTTAGGTTTAAATCTAAATGCGGTTTATCAAGGTCTATTTCACCCTCTGCTCCGAATTTTCTATAATTCCAAAGTTTTATATTTGATAAATACATTTCACAATTTTTCTATTATTGATTCATTACGCAGTCGGTTTTTTACACTTGCAGCCAACGGTTACCTGTATGTGGCGTAGCCGATTGCGGGCTGTTTCCTGTCAAACCGAGATGAAGTTGATGCGGGTGATGAACCTGCAATTACCTACAAAACCGGCTATGACATATACAGATTGTTACCAACTGGGTTTTAATTTCTTTCATAGAACTCCTTCACTTTCAATTTTAGCACTGACCTGATTTTGTTTTTGGGTCGGCAAAAAAAGCGTTGAAAACAGACAAGCTCTTTTGCAATTTTTGGTCTGTGAGATGGATTGTGCGAATTGCAAATGTGCTTGGCTGTGTGCGCTGGTTATTTCAACTTTTTCATTTGTAATCTTTTTCTTTCCAATTCTATTACTTTATGTAATTTCTTTTGCAGCAATTCTTTTGGCGGTAACTCAACCAAATATTCTGCTACCCTTATTCCAGATTCTTCAAGTTGTAATAATTCAATTTGTTCTTTTGAACCCTCAGCACAAAGTATTAACCCAATTGGTGAATCTTCTCCTTTTTCAGTCTCAAACTTCTCAAGGTAGCGAAGGTATAATTCCATTTGCCCTTTGTATTGTGCTTTAAACCTGTCAAGTTTCAAGTCAATTGCAACAAGGCGTTTTAGTCTCCGATGATAAAACAATAAATCGAGTTTAAAACTGTCGCCATCGATTAACATTCTTTTCTGGCGTTCAACGAATGTAAAACCTTGTCCTAATTCAAGGATGAATTTTTCAAGCTCTCTTAATATTGCATCTTCCAATGATTTTTCACTGTAATTGTCTTCTAAGCCAAGAAAATTCAGAAAATATGGGTCGCGAAAAACGAGGTCTGGACTTAGTTTGTTTTCTTCCCGCAACTCTTTGAGTTCCTTTTTTATCAGTTCTTCCGGCTTTCTTGATATTGCTGTTCTCTCAAATAACAGCGAATCAATTTTTTCATTCAATGTGCGAGTATTCCAGTTCTCAATTCTGGTCATTTGAATATAAAACTCTCGTTTAAGTTCATCGTCCAAGTAAATTACTGTTCGAAAATGAGTCCAGCTTAATTGTCTACTCAATGCGTAGAGAATTTCTTTGTCGGGAAAAGTCTCCGCAAAGCGTAGACAATGCCAGAGATGTCTTTCACTCCAACCTTTTCCGAATTCCTGTGTCAATTCAAGCGAAAGCGTTTTTACAACTTCCTTTCCATATTCGGCACGTTTATTCTCAAGTATTTCATT
>JAHRWO010000213.1 GCA_019105125.1 Flavobacterium sp. | reverse complement strand
TCTTTCGCCACCGCTCAACTCACCACAAGATTTGTCCCAATCTTCTTTTGTAAATAAAAAGCGGTTGAGCCGAGTTTTTATTTCGTGTTCTTGTAATGCAGATACATTGAATTGTTGGGCTTGTTCGTAAACTTTCAGTTTGTTGTCGAGCAAAGAATAGTCTTGGTCAATGTAAACCGATTTGTTGTTTGCTCGGTAAATTGTTCCTGTTTGTGGCTCGATGTCGCCCAAAATGAGTTTTATCAAAGTTGTTTTGCCCGAGCCATTTTGTCCTTTCAATGCAATGCGTTCGCCACTTGTAATTTGGAAATTCAAGTTTTCTGTCCAAAGTGATTGCGTGTTGTATGCGAAATTTATGTTCGTTGCTGTAAACAAAATTTTCCCTTTGTGTAATGCTGAATTGTCAAAGCCAAATTTCATTTTGTCAATGTCGGGCAATGAAGAACGAAGTTCTTGCAAGTCTTGTGAAATTCCAATGATTTTTTCAGCGTGAACACTTTTGAGTTTTGATGTGCTGTTTTCGGCATTGTTTCGCAAAGTGTTCATCATTATTCTGGCAACACCTGCTTTTTCTTGTTTGCCTTTTCCACGATTGTCTAACTTTTGCTGTCGTTCCAAAGTTTCCCGTTCTTTTTCTTTGGCTTTTCGTAACGCTTTTTCCTTGCTTTGAATGTCTTGGCTCAAAGCATTGTTTTCAATTTGCTTTTGTTCTTTGTAAAAGTCGTAATTACCGCCATAAACTTTAATTCCGTGTTTACTCAATTCGCAAACTGTGTCTAACAGATTGAGTAATTTTCTATCGTGGCTTACAACAACCAAAGTGCTTTTTGTGGTTTGAATGAAGTCATACAAAAGTTGTCGGCTTGCGATGTCCAAATGATTGCTTGGCTCGTCCAATAAAATCAATTCGGGTTGATGAATGGAAATTCCTGCCAAAAAAACTTTTGTTTTTTGCCCGCCACTCAACGTTTCCATTTTTTGCGACAAGTCTAAATCGGTCAGTTGCCAATCTTGTAAAGCGTCATTACAACGGTCTTCAATTGTCCAATCGTCATTGAGTAAATTGAAATTCTCTTCACTTGTATTTCCGTTCAAAATTTCTTTTAGAGCGTTTAATTTTTTGTCAATCTTCAATGCTTCTGCAATGGTCAGATGATTAAACTGGCCGAAAATTTGTGGAACAAAATACGGCTCAGTTTCAACGCTTATTTGTCCGTTGGATGGTTGCACTTCTTTGGCGATAATTTTGAGCAAAGTTGATTTTCCTGCTCCGTTGTTGCCGATTAACGCTGTCTTTTCGTGATTGTTTACTGTCAAATTGATGTCGCTAAACAGTAAATCCTTGTTTGGGTGTGTATATGAAATGTTTTGTAGAATAAGCATAATTTCTTTCGTTAAAAATGAAACAATACGACAACCACTTTGCAGTTGCTGTTATGATTTGTCTGAAAGAAATTATTTTTTACATTTCGTCTTACTTAAATTTTCGTGTCGGCAAATATACGATTTTTCTGTTTAGCACGGTTGGTCGTAATATAGCCGCTAACTTACTTATACACGCTATAAAACTTCCCTTTTACATCAAAATATGTTGTATTGGCGAAACTTTATTGCGTTTATTTATTCTCAAATTTAGCATTTTTTCACAAATCATCAAACGGACTTTTTGATTTCTGTATACCTCTCGAACTCTCAGGAATATAGATTTCAGTTGTGCGAAAACTGTTGTATACAAGGTGTTTTTGGATATTGAGAATGTTCTTGTTCGTTTCCTCAATTCGAAATGTATTTGAATAGTGTGACTGAAACAAAAAAACCGACTGCTTTATGTCGGTTTTTAGTTGAATTCCCTGCAATTTGATTGCTCGAACTTCGCTTAGTTAATCTATTACATGAACAGTAAGCAAATCTTGTTCCTTTGTCACTTTTAGCATGTTGTGTTTTGCTAAGTTTTTCATGCTTGTATCCCACGCTTTATTACTGAGGTTTACTTTTGCTTTTAGCTCATTCAAGTTCATAGATTTTTGAGGTAGCAGTGTATCGACTATTAATTTTTCGTTTTCATTTAACTCAATTTTATTTTGCTTTTCAGGTCTCATTTGAGGGAAAAACAAGACTTCTTGGATGGAAGGATTGTTGGTTAAATACATGATTAATCTATCCATACCAATACCAAGTCCGGACGTAGGTGGCATACCATATTCTAATGCCCGTAAAAAGTCTTGATCGATAAACATGGCTTCATCATCACCACGTTCCTGCAAGCGCAATTGCTCTTCAAAACGCTCTCGTTGGTCGATAGGGTCATTTAACTCTGAATATGCGTTTGCAATTTCTTTACCGCATACCATCAATTCAAAACGTTCTGTAAGTTCCGGATTGTCTCGGTGAACTTTACACAGAGGCGACATTTCTTTTGGGTAATCTGTAATGAAAGTTGGTTGGATGTAATTTCCTTCGCATTTTTCGCCAAAAATCTCATCAATCAATTTCCCTTTCCCCATTGTTTCATCTACTGAAATTCCCATCGATTTTGCAGTATTTCTCAGTTCATCTTCACTTTTCCCTGCTATATCAAACCCTGTAAAATCAATAATTGCTTGGCGCATGGTCACACGCTTATACGGTGCTTTGAAATCAACGGTGTGCTCACCAAACGTTGCAATGGTAGTTCCATTTACTTCAAGTGCACAATGTTCTAATAAACGCTCGGTAAAATCCATCATCCAATTGTAATCTTTATAAGCAACATAAATTTCCATTGCTGTAAACTCTGGATTATGGGTTCTATCCATACCCTCATTTCTAAAGTTTTTAGAAAATTCATACACACCTTCAAATCCACCAACAATTAATCTTTTCAAATACAATTCATTCGCAATACGCATGTACAAAGGAATGTCTAAGGCATTGTGATGCGTAATGAATGGGCGTGCAGACGCTCCACCCGGAATTGCTTGCAAAATAGGCGTTTCAACTTCCATGTAACCAGCTTGATTAAAGAAGTTTCGCATTGCTGAGAACAATTTCGTACGCTTAATAAATATTTCTTTAACCTGAGGGTTTACAACCAAATCTACATAACGTTGGCGGTAACGTAATTCCGGATCGGTAAAGGCGTCAAACGTATTTCCTTCTGCATCAACTTTTGGCAATGGAAGTGGCTTCAACGATTTGCTCAATAGTTGAAATTCTTTTACATGCACAGAAATTTCTCCAACTTGTGTTTTAAATAAAGTACCTTTTACTCCAATAAAATCACCAAGATCTAATAATTTCTTGAATAGTTCGTTGTACAATGTTTTGTCTTCACCGGGGCAGAGTTCATCACGATTGAAGTATGTTTGTATTCTTCCTCTAGAGTCTTGGATTTCTGCAAATGACGCTTTCCCCATAATACGTTGACTCATCATTCTACCGGCAATACATACTTCTTTGCCTTCAACATAATTTGCTTTCAAATCTTCTGAATATGCAGTTATTGGATATAAATCTGCCGGATACGGATTTATATTCGCTTCTTTTATGGTTTGAAGCGTTTGACGTCTTTGTATTTCTTGTTCTGATAATTCTTGGATACTCATTCTATTACTATTTTTTTACCATTTTGGACAGCTATCGCATGCGTTTTTAGGATTTAAGTAGAAAATTAAGCCAAAAGCTACGTTGTATGTTGCAAATCCAAACGCTTGTTTTGCACGCATATTTCGGTCAATTGAACTTGTTCTAACTCCGGGAAGGTGCGT
>JAHRWO010000342.1 GCA_019105125.1 Flavobacterium sp. | reverse complement strand
ATCGCTTGAAGTTGAGATAGGGATATAAATTTAAATGAAAAACCGCTTTAGTTTTGTTCCTAAAGCGGTTTTTCTTTCTGTTGTAGTCGTAATGCTATATCTTTTATTTCAAATTAAAAATATTGAATGAAATTCCGAAATAATATCCAAAGTCGTATACATTTTTAGTAAAGCTGTCGACATCGTTTAAATTGGTATAATCACCTACTTGTAAGCCATTGGTTAGTTTTTTAACAGGTCCGAAAGCTACTCCTGCAGATAAAGCCAAACGACTTTTATTTCCTAAAATTAAGGAAGGACCAAACAAATAATTCACCCCATTGATACCTTCTGCAATTGGAATAGAAAGTCCAAAACTACCACCCAAGTTGAAGTTCTCAGAAATCACAGGATAGAAGTTAATTAAAGTACTCAAATTAGGAATAAAATAGTTGTTTTTTTCTGCTCCGATGATACCATTTTCATCAATAAAGTAATCAAAAGATTTGGATTGAAAATTATTTAATGTCAAGGCTACGCTGGTATTGATTTTAAAGCCACCTTTTGAAAATATTTTAACGTGTCGTGTTTTTAAAGTAGTTACGGCAGCATCATCGTCTAACTCATTAGCAAAATCACTTTGTTCAAATTTAAGCTCTAAGTTTACTTTATCTGCTGCGATTTCGTAATCATAAGTTTGTTCAAAAGATGCTGATTCTAATGAAGTGTATAAGGCTTCAATTTTATTTAAGTTTTCTGCTGTCCAATTCGAAGATTCGTCTAGTTGTGAAAGTATGCTTTCTAGATACGAATACGTACTGTTTTGTGCTCTTAATTCTCCTAATGAAATGGATTCTTTTTGGTTGTCAGATTTTTTAGACAATTCACCTTTCATTTCGTTTACGTTGAATACGATGAAATTAGCATCTTCTTTAATAATTTTTTTTAGGCTTGCTAAGTAGACGTGAAAGTTATCATTAGGATCTGCTAAACGGCTGTCTGTTTGAAGAGCTGCTACTTTTTTAATGTTGTTTAAAATGGTTTCCTTGTCTAGATTTGGATTCGTTAAGTTGGCTAAAAAAGTTCTTTTCAAAGCATCTACATTAGAGGATATGGTATTTAAATGTGAAAACTTATTTTCAACCAATGAACTTCTCGATGATGTTTCACCAAAGATGTCTTTGTTTACATAAGAAGGTGTATCAAGGTTTTCGGGTAATTTGGTAACATTTAGTTTTAAGTCGCTATTTGTCATAGAGGTAATTCCGCCTAACAAATTACCAAAGTTATAACCACCCGAACTCGTTGCGTGAATTTCTTCTTCTTGGATATCGGTTTTAATGTTCACCGCAAAAGGGTTTATATTGAGCATTTTGATTTCAATTAAACTATTGCGTTTGAATCTAGGATGCGCTAAAGTGTCTATTACTTCATACGATTTATTAAGCTTGTAGTATTCAAAATTATCGGTTTTATAATCGTATTGAATTCTATATTTTTCTTGTGCTCCTAAAAAAGAAGCAGCTATTAGCATAGAAATTGTGAGTAGGGTTTTCATTTTGAAACCATTTTTGTTAATCAAATTTACGAAAAATTTTTGTAAATTTTTAACAAAAGTTCGAGTAATAACTTAAAAATAGATTAAAATTTAAGATTTTTCTTGTTAGTTATGATAGCGGAAACTTTTATTTTTAAAGAAATAAGCATTTTAAATTTTAAAAATCAATCTTAATTCAAATCTAGAATTGTGGGGCGATAATTTTTAATAGTGTATTACATGGTTTCATACCAACTAAACTTGGCATTAATTATAGCTTCTTTTTCTTTTTTTACATAATCCAAGTAGGCTAAAGCTGCGGGATTGTGATTTTTTCCTTTGACCCAGATCAAACTCCAATCTGTTTTAATTGGTAAGCCTTTTAAGGGAATTATTTGCAAATCATTATTTTGAATTTCTTTTCGAATGCCAATTAAGGGCATTATGGAACATCCTAAGCCTGCTAAAATAGCTTGTTTTACAGCTTCATTGGAGGTTAATTCCATTCGCTTGTTTATTTTTAGGTCATGCTGAACAATGAAACGTTCCATGGTTTGTCGTGTTCCAGAACCATTTTCTCTAAAGAGCAAGGGACGATTTTGTAAAATTTCTTCTATTTTCTTTTTCTTAGTATAATCTTCGTCTTTATTCCCTACTAAAAACAATTTATTTTGCATTAAATTGATTTTTTCAACTTTCATTTTCTCTGGTAAAATGGAAACTAAAGCAAAATCAACCTCATTGTTTTGAAGGCTTTCAACAACTTTGTTTTTATTGGTTACATCCATTTCTAATTCTACACCGGGATGCATTTTAAGGAAGTCGGCTAAGAAATACGGCATTACATATTTTCCGGTTGATACTACCGAAATTTTTATTTTTCCAAAAAGTTGTCCTTTGTAAGCTAGTGTTTTGTAATCAATTGTATTGACTTGCTGTAAAATTTGCTCGGCTGCTTCGGCAATTTCTCTTCCAAAATCGGTTACATATATCTTCCTACCCACCACTTCGGTTAGTGGAATTTCAAATTGATCTTGAAAATTTTTCAATTGAATTGATACTGCAGGTTGGGTCAAGTGTAATTCCTCTGAAGCTTTGGTAACGCTTTGTTTTTGAACAACTTTTAAAAATATTCGTAACTGGTTTAAAGTGTAATTCATAAAAATAATTTATATAATACATAGCAAATATAAATAAAAATATATGAAATAAAGTGCTGAAATTTGCATAAAAATAATCAAATCATGAAAAAGGTAACAATTGCTAAAGGAGATGGTATTGGTCCAGAAATTATGGAAGCGGTACTAAAGATAATTAAAAAATCGAATGTGCCCATCGAATTTGAAGAAATTGAAATAGGAGAGAAGGTGTATCTTTCTGGAAACACTTCTGGTATTTCTGATGCTTCATGGGATGTGATTCGAAGAAACAAAGTTTTGCTTAAAGCTCCTATTACCACTCCTCAAGGTGGAGGGTACAAGAGTTTAAATGTTACGATGCGTAAAGCCTTAGGTTTGTTTGCTAATATTAGACCTTGTGTTTCGTTACATCCTTTTGTTGCAACTAATTTTCCCAATTTAGATGTTGTTATCGTTCGTGAAAATGAGGAAGATTTGTATGCAGGTATCGAACATCAACAAACTGACGAAGTAGTACAATGTTTGAAATTGATTAGTCGCCCAGGATGTGAAAAAATCATTCGTTATGCTTTTGAATATGCTCAAAATTATGGTCGTAAAAAAGTAACCTGTTTCAGTAAGGACAACATTATGAAGCAAACGGATGGTTTGTTTCACCAAGTATTTAAAGAAATCGCAATGGAATATCCCAATATTGAGGCGAATCATATGATTATTGATATTGGAACAGCTTATTTAGCAGACCATCCTGAGAAGTTTGACGTAATTGTAACATCCAACTTATATGGAGATATTATTTCCGATGTTGCAGCACAAATAGCAGGTTCGGTAGGATTAGCGGGTTCTGTTAACATTGGAAACGAATGCTCAATGTTTGAAGCCATTCATGGTTCTGCTCCTGATATTGCAGGACAAAACATTGCAAACCCTTCTGGATTACTTCAAGCTGCAATTGCCATGTTATATCATTTGGGTTATGCTAATGAAGCAACAAAAATTCAAAATGCTTGGTTAAATACATTAGAAGAGGGAATTCATACAGCGGATATTTACAATGATGAGTTGAGCAAAAAAATGGTAGGTACATCTGAATTTGCTGATGCAGTAATTGCAAATTTTGACAAACTACCCAAACTATTGAAAGTGGTAACACCTCCCAAAAATTCTGTTATTCAATTGCCTGAATATAAGAGAAAAGAAGCATCTCAAAAGGAATTATTAGGAGTGGATTTGTTTGTTCACTGGGCGGGTTTAGATGTCGAAATATTAGCTCAAAAATTAAAACCATTAACTTCAGAAACTATGGACTTGGTAATGATCTCTAACAGAGGAGTTAAAGTTTGGCCAAATGGCTTTTCAGAAACATTTTGTACGGATCATTGGAGATGTCGTTTTCAATCGAATTTGCCACTTGAGAATAGTATCATTGTTTCCTTGTTAGGTAAAGCTATTGATTTAGGTATCGATGTCATCAAAACTGAAAATCTGTATCAATTCAATGGAAAAAAGGCATACACGATGGGACAAGGCCAATAATGAATGAGTTATGAGAAAAATAACATTACAGTTAATACTTATTTTATGCGTCATTTCAGAGTCGTTTTTGATATTTAAAATGATGACAGCAACAAACATTATTTACCAAGAACTCTATGTGGGACTGGTAATTTTGGTTTTGCTTTTTATGATTCGATTGATTAACAGTTTAACAGACATTACGTATGGAAACCATGAAGAAAATTAATTTGATTGACGGTGAATTTGATTCTTTTGAGGCACGTGAGCTTTTAATGGATTTGTGTAATAAAAATATCAATTTCAATAAAGTGCAAAATTTTAGTTCCCAAATTCGATTTGGAGAAGAGGATGAAAAAGCTTTACACAGTATTGCACAATTAAGAGAAAGTGTAACTAGTATAAAAGAAATTTTAGAAGACGCAAAAGCTCAAAATAAAAAATTAAAAATTAAATCATTTGTTGAAATTGAGTATGAAGAGTAATCCTGATTTTTTCTCTGGGCGTCGATTGCTCATCGTCACAAAGCACGAAAAAGAAAAGGTAATAGCTCCTATACTAGAAAAAGCTCTTGGAGTGCAATGCTTTGTATCAAAAGAATTTGATACCGATAGTTTAGGTACGTTTTCAGGAGAAATCGAACGTAAAGAGGATGCCTTAACAACCTTACGAAAAAAGTGTTGGGAAGGCATGAAATCAGAAGGATTTGATTTAGCAGTCGCTACGGAAGGTTCGTTTGGAAATCATCCTACCGTTTTTTTTGCTCCTGCAAATGACGAACTCATCATGTTAGTAGACCAAAAAAATGGAATTGAAATTGTTGCTCGATCGCTTTCCATGAATACCAATTTTGACAGTGCAGAGCTTCGTTCTCATGATGATTTAAAAGTATTTTTGGAAAAAGTACAATATCCTTCTCATGGGGTTATTTTAAAAAATGATGATAAAAAGGGAGCGACAATTCATAAAGGAATTATAGATTATAATAGCTTGGAACAAGTATTTGATGCAATAATGCAAACCAGAAGTTCCTGTTTTATTGAAACCGACATGAGAGCTATGAATAATCCGAAAAGGATGAAAGTAATAGAGGAAGTTAGTGTTATGTTAGTTAATAGATTGCAATCGGTTTGTCCCGAGTGCATGTATCCCGGCTTTGGCGTGGTTGGTGCTGAAGCCGGCTTGTTATGTGATAGTTGCACTATGCCAACTCGGTCTACTTTGGCGCACATACTTCAATGTCAGCATTGTCAATACCATTCCAAACTGATGTATCCAAATGGAAAAGAAACAGAAGATCCCATGTATTGTGATTTTTGTAATCCGTAATAACAAATGATAAGTAACGATATTAATTTAGCGGTTCAATTTCTCAACCAAAATGGCATTATTGGTTTTCCGACAGAAACAGTTTACGGGCTAGCGGGTAATGCTTTTGAAACGGATGCTATTCATAAAATTTTTGAAGTTAAGAAAAGACCCACTTTTAATCCTTTAATTGTTCACATCAAAGGAACTGAAGATTTAGAACATGTAGCGCAAGATATTCCTTCAATTGCTTATGAACTAGCTAATAAATTTTGGCCAGGTCCATTAACTTTATTATTAAAAAAACAACCTTATATTCCTGAATTGGTTACAGCAAATCAAGAAACGGTTGCAGTTCGTGTGCCTAATCATCCCATGGCGCTAGCGCTTTTAAATCAGTTGGATTTTCCTTTGGTAGCTCCAAGTGCTAATCCTTTTACGAGAATAAGTCCAACAAAAGCCGAACATGTTGCACGCTATTTTGAAAATCAAATTGACATGGTTTTGGATGGAGGTCAGTGTTCTGCAGGAATTGAATCTACAATTATTGGTTTTGAAAATAACAAAGTTATAGTGTATCGCTTGGGTGCTTTGCCTATTGAAGAAATTGAGGCAATAACTGGCAAGGTGATTTTACTCAACAAAAAAGATAAAAAACCTATTGCTCCAGGAATGCTATTAAAACATTATGCACCCAAAACAGAATTCGTTTTAACACGAAATGTACAAGAGGAAGTTGCTTGGTATAATGGGAAAAACATAGGATTGTTACTCTTCAATTCTTGTCTCCCTGATTTAGTAATAAAGCATCAAAAAGTACTTTCAACAACGGGTAATTTAGCAGAAGCAGCTTCCAAATTATATAATGCTATGCATGAATTAGATGAAATGAATTTAGATGTAATTATAGCACAGCGCTTGCCAGAGTTTGGTTTGGGAGTAGTCCTAAACGACCGACTTGAACGTGCTGCCAAAAAAGAAAACTAATTAAAAAACAACAGAAGAAATGGATTTTAGCTTATTATTTGAAAATTTAACCAATCCCGCTTTACTTTATTTTATACTAGGAATTATTGCAGTTTGTTTAAGAAGCGACTTAGAAATTCCGCAGAATTCATCTAAATTTATTTCGTTGTACTTATTATTTGCGATTGGATTCAAAGGAGGTCAGGAATTGTCGCATGAAACGATCAATAGTGAGATAATTTGGTCTATGCTTTTTGGTATTTCTATAGCTATCATAATTCCAATTTATACCTTTTTTATTCTTAAACGCAAACTTAATGTATATGATGCTGGTGCCATTGCCGCAGCTTATGGGTCTATTAGTGCGGTAACTTTTGTAACGGCAGTTTCTTATTTAGAATCGCATCAATTGGCTCTTCATGGTTATATGGTGGCTATCATGGCTTTAATGGAATCACCTGCTATAATTGTAGGATTGGTTTTGATATCCATTTTTAATAAAGAACAGGCACAAAAGATTAACAAAGCTGAGATTTTGCGTCATTCATTTACTAATGGTAGTGTATTATTGATTTTGGGAAGTTTGGTAATAGGATATTTAACAAGTGCAAAAGAAGCACAAGGAATACAACCTTTTACTAACGATTTGTTTAAGGGATTTTTAGCTATTTTCTTACTGGATATGGGAATTACAAGTGGTAAAAAGTTAAAATCTTTCTTTGCTCACGGTTGGTTCCCCTTTGCTTTTGCTATGTTGATTCCTTTAGTGAACGGCAGTGCTTTTGCTTGGCTAAGTGGTTTTGTAACAGAAGATGTTTCTAATCGTTTTATTTTTGCTATTCTTGCTGCAAGCGCTTCCTATATAGCAGTTCCTGCTGCTATGAAAATAACGGTACCTAAAGCTAATCCGGGCTTGTTTTTACCAATGGCTTTAGCAATAACGTTTCCTGTAAATATTACAATAGGTATGCCGGTTTATTTTTATATTGTCCAGCATTTTTAACAATAGATTTTATTAAAATAATTTTAAGTAAATTTTTTGTTCATCATATAAACTTTAGAGTTTAATTTTTTAGATTTTTTTCTTTTGTTAGATTCTTGGGTAACTTTATGTAATGTAGTTTACCCAAGAATCAGTATAAATGTTATTTAAACATATCCATTCCTGGAATGTTTGGCATGCCTTCTTTAGCTACTGCTGCTAGTTCTGTTTCGTGAACGTTTGTTGCTTTTTCAATCGCTTTGTTTAAAACATTAACTAGATAATCTTCAAGCATTTCCTTATCATTAAGTAAATCATCATCGATGGAAATGTTTTTGATTTTTCTGTTAGCCGTTAGTGTAACTTCAAGCTTTCCATCTGAACTTTTTTCATCGATTAAAACAAAGTCCAAACGTTTTTTTGTTTCTTCTACTTTTTGTTGGGTTTCTTTTAATTTACCCATCATTCCCATAATATCTCCAAACATAATTTTAAGTTTTTTTATTTGCGCAAAAATAGTAAATTAGCCGTTAATAATTAGTTTAAAACTTCATGAAAAAAATCACGTATTTCCTTTTAGGTTGTCTTATTTTTGTACCTGTTTACAGTCAAAATAAAACAAAGAAAATGTCAGAAAAAGTAGTTCCACCAGTGGCAAAAATAGTGCCTAAAACACTAGAAAAGCATGGACACAAAAGAATTGATAATTATTATTGGTTAAACGAAAGAGAAAACCCTGAAGTTATCGATTATTTGAATAAAGAAAACGAATACTATCAAAAATCTACGGCTCACACAAAACAATTACAAGAGGATTTGTTTTTAGAGATGAAAAGTAGAATTAAGGAAGATGATAGTTCGGTTCCATACCTATATAATGGATATTACTACATCACACGATTTGAAAAAGGGAAAGATTACCCTATTTATTCTCGTAAAAAAGGAAGTTTAGATGCCAAAGAAGAAATCATGTTTGATTGTAATGAAATGGCAAAAGGGCATGCGTATTTTAATTTATCTGGGATTAATGTAAGCGAGGACAATAAATGGGTTGCTTTTGGAGTGGATTTAGTTTCAAGAAGACAATACACAATTCAAATTAAAAACTTGGAAACAGGTGAGATTCTTCCAGTAAAATTAGAAAATACTACAGGAGGTTCTACTTGGGCTGGAGATAATAAAACGTTGTTTTACACTCGTAAAGATGCTCAAACATTACGTTCTGATAAAATTTACAAACACACATTAGGAACTGACGCTTCTGCAGATACAATGGTTTTTCATGAAAAAGACGACACTTTCAATACGTTTGTTTACAAAGAAAAATCAAAGAAATATTTGGTTATTGGTTCGTCAAGTACGTTGACTTCTGAATACCAAATTTTAGATGCGAAAAACCCAAATGGAGAATTTAAAGTTTTCCAAAAAAGAACACGTGGATTAGAATATTCGATTTCACATTATGGTGATAGTTTCTATATCGTTACTAATAAAGACAAAGCAACAAACTTCAAATTAATGAAAACGCCAGAAACCGCTACATCAGCTGAAAACTGGAAAGACTTAATTGGACACAGAAAAGATGTTTTATTAGAAGGAATCGAAATTTTTAAAGATTATTTGGTTGTTGAAGAACGTTCAAATGGATTGAATAAAATTAGAATTATGCCTTGGAGTGGAAAAGGGGAGTATTACTTACCTTTTAATATAGAAACTTACACGGCTTACACCACAACTAATGTAGATTTTGACACTGAAATTCTTCGCTATGCGTACCAATCAATGGCAACACCATCTTCTGTGATTGATTTCAACATGAGAACTCAGGAGAAAAAAGTGTTGAAAGAACAAGAAGTATTAGGAGGAAAATTCGATAAGAACAACTACATCGAAGAAAGAGTTTGGGCAACCGCAACAGATGGAACTAAAGTGCCAATCTCAATGGTATACAGAAAAGGTATCAAAAAAGATGGTAAAAATCCTATGTTGTTGTATGCTTACGGTTCTTATGGAGCTACGATGGATCCTTATTTTTCATCCACTCGTTTGAGTTTATTGGATAGAGGTTTTATCTACGCCATCGCTCATATCAGAGGAGGCGAGGACTTAGGAAGAGAATGGTATGAGAACGGAAAACTTTTAAAGAAAATTAACACTTTCACCGATTTTATTGACTGTTCAAAATTTGTGATTGCTGAAAAATATACGTCGCCAAAACATTTATATGCTGAAGGTGGTTCGGCTGGTGGTTTATTAATGGGAGCTATTGTAAACATGAATCCGGAATTATACAACGGTGTAATTGCTCAGGTTCCTTTTGTGGATGTGATAACTACTATGTTAGATGACACAATTCCATTGACAACTGGAGAATATGACGAATGGGGAAATCCAAATGATAAAGTATATTACGATTATATGTTATCATATTCGCCTTATGACCAAGTAAAAAAGCAAGCTTATCCGAATATGTATGTATCTACAGGATTACACGATTCTCAGGTACAATATTGGGAACCAGCTAAATGGGTAGCCAAATTACGGGTGATGAAAACTAACAATAATCAATTGTTTTTGGATACTAATATGGATGCTGGACACGGAGGGGCTTCAGGACGTTTTGAAGCGTTAAAAGAATTAGCAAAAGAATTTGCTTTTTTATTAGATTTGGAAAAAATTACGAACTAGTTAAACTTTTTTTGTTAAATTTGCAAGGTTAAAAAGGTCTCAAAACGAACTTTTTTTAACAATTAACTAAGTATAAAATACTGTAAATGCTAGTAATGCATAGTATTTTGGAAACATTAAAACAAACTTGATCTTCATATGAAAGAAGAAATAAAAGCCTATAATAGTGTGTTGGAATTAATAGGAAATACACCATTAATCAAACTGAATAAAGTTTCAGCTGATTTAGAAGGTAATTTCTATGCTAAGGTTGAAGCCTTTAATCCAGGACATTCTACTAAAGACCGCATCGCTTTATATATCATTGAAGAAGCTGAAAAAAGAGGTATTCTAAAACCAGGTGATACTATTATTGAAACTACGTCTGGTAATACAGGTTTTAGTTTAGCTATGGTGAGCATTATTAAAGGTTACGATTGTATTTTAGCGGTGAGTTCTAAGTCTTCTAAAGATAAAATCGATATGTTGCGTTCAATGGGCGCAAAAGTATATGTTTGTCCAGCTCATGTTTCTGCAGACGACGAACGCTCTTACTACAATGTAGCAAAGCGTTTGCATGAAGAAACTAAAGGTTCGGTTTACATTAATCAATATTTCAACGATTTAAATGTAGATGCGCATTACAGAAGTACAGGTCCTGAAATTTGGGAACAAACCGCTGGAAAAATTACGCATCTTGTAGCTTGTAGTGGAACAGGAGGAACTATTTCGGGAACTGCTCGTTTCTTAAAGGAAATGAATCCTAATATTAAAATTTTAGGTGTTGATGCTTTTGGATCGGTTTTGAAAAAATATCACGAAACTAAAGAGTTTGATAATTCAGAAATCTATCCTTATCGTATAGAAGGTTTAGGTAAAAATTTAATTCCTACTGCAACTGATTTTGACATTATCGATAAGTTCATGAAAGTTTCTGATGAAGATAGTGCTCATACAGCAAGAGAAATCGCTAAGAAAGAAGGTTTATTTGTAGGATATACATCTGGAGCCGCTTTTCAAGCTGTGAAGCAATATGCTGAAGAAGGAGAATTTGATGCTAACAGTAATGTAGTAATCATTTTCCCAGACCACGGTTCAAGATATATGAGCAAAGTATTTAGCGATGATTGGATGAACGAACAAGGTTTCTTTGATTCGGTTAACCAAGAAGAAGCTTTAAAAATTGAAATTATCAAGTAATTTGATTTTAGATATAGAAAATCCCAATCGTAAGATTGGGATTTTTTTGTTTTGTGGGTACGGAATGTAATTTTGTGCTATCTGGCTTTCTTTAAAAAAATTTTATTTTTATGCTTTACCTTAAAATTAATACTAAAATTTAAATGCAATATTTAACGTTAACTGTTTCGTCAAAATAATATGTATAAAAAAATCCTCACAATTTCTTGTGAGGATTTCGTATATAAGATAGAAAAAGAATTACTCAGCGCTTTCTTGCATGGTGTGATAAACGTTCATTACGTCATCGTCCTCTTCAATTTTTTCTAATAATTTTTCAACATCTGCAACTTGTTCAGGTGTTAATTCTTTAGTTATTTGCGGAATTCTATCAAATCCAGAAGATAAAATTTCTAAACCTCTTGATTCTAATTCTTTTTGGATAGCACCAAAGCTTTCAAAAGGGGCGTACATTACAATTCCATCTTCATCAGCAAAGATTTCTTCTACACCAAAATCGATCATTTCTAATTCTAATTCTTCCACATCTTGTCCTTCAGCTGGGATTCTAAAATTACACGTATGATCAAACATAAATTCAACAGAACCTTGAGTTCCTAAAGTACCATTACATTTATTGAAATAACTTCTGATATTAGCTACTGTTCTGTTGTTGTTGTCTGTAGCAGTTTCAATTAAAACAGCAATTCCATGTGGTGCATAACCTTCAAATAAAACTTCTTTATAGTTGGCAGTATCTTTATCTGATGCTTTTTTAATAGCACGCTCCACATTTTCTTTCGGCATGTTGGCAGCCTTAGCGTTTTGTATTACGGCTCTTAATCTTGCATTAGTTTCTGGGTTTGGGCCACCTTCTTTTACAGCAATTACAATATCTTTTCCAATTCTTGTAAACGTTTTTGCCATTGCTGACCAACGTTTCATTTTACGGGCTTTTCTAAATTCAAACGCTCTTCCCATTTCTATTTGGTTTAAAGTTTAAGGTTTCAAGTTGCAAATGTAAAAAATCAAGTTAAAATTTCAAGATTAACTTTAATTTTCCAAATTCTACTTCTACTTAACTATTTTTTATAAAATGGCATTTTAACCACTTTTGCTTTAATATCTTTATTTCTAATTCGAATGTAAATTTCAGAATCGGGAGTTGACAAAGTTGTTGGTACATAACCCATTCCGATAGCAATACCTAAAGATGGTGATTGCGTTCCTGAAGTTACCACTCCAACAACATTTCCATTTGCATCAGCAATTTCATAATCGTGACGAGGAATTCCTCTTTCAACCATTTCGAAACCAACTAATTTACGAGAAACACCTGCTTCTTTTTGTTTTTTCAAGTTTTCAGAATTCGTAAATTCTTTGTCGAATTTCGTAATCCATCCTAATCCTGCTTCTAATGGAGAAGTGGTATCGTTAATATCGTTTCCGTACAAACAGAATCCCATTTCTAAACGTAACGTATCACGCGCTGCTAATCCAATTGGTTTAATTCCGAATGAAGCTCCAGCTTCAAAAACTTTATTCCAAATGTATTCTGCATCTTCGTTTTTGAAATAAATTTCAAATCCTCCCGAACCAGTATAACCTGTAGCCGAAACAATTACATCGCTTTTTCCTGCGAAATCACCAATTTGAAACGTATAAAATCCCATATTTGATAAATCGATAGAAGTCAATGATTGCATAGCTTCAGCTGCTTTTGGTCCTTGAATTGCTAATAACGAATACGCATCTGATGCATTAATCATTTCAACTCCTAAATCATTGTGTGCTGAAATCCAATTCCAATCTTTTTCAATGTTGGAAGCATTTACAACCAATAAATAGTGATTGTCTTCAATTTTATAAATGATTAAATCGTCAACAATTCCACCTTCGTTATTGGGTAAACAAGAATACTGCGCTTTTCCATTAACTAATTTAGAAGCATCATTTGAAGTTACTTTTTGAATCAAAGCCAACGCATTTTCTCCTTTTAAGAAGAATTCTCCCATGTGAGAAACGTCGAAAACACCAACGCCATTTCTAACCGTTTCGTGTTCTACATTTACTCCTTCATATTGAACGGGCATATTATATCCTGCAAATGGAACCATTTTAGCTCCTAAACTTTCGTGAATGTGCGTTAACGCTGTATTTTTCATGATTTAATTGTGTAAAATTTATGACTGCTAATTTATTGAAAATTCTTATAAATGGCCCTAGATTTCCCTTAAATTTTGAGAGATATTTATTTTTTGTTAATAATGCTGATAAATCTTGCATTTTAACAATTGTTTGCGGAATTTTGGACTTTTAAAATTCAACCAATGGAAACTACACATTATATAAGCTCAGATTTATTATCGATTGATGTGATTAACGAAATTGTTTTTCAAGGAAAACAATTGGCATTATCTGAAGAAGCGATTGTGAATATTGAAAAATGCAGAAAGTATTTAGATGATAAAATGCAATCGAATTCAACACCAATTTACGGAATTAATACTGGTTTTGGTTCGTTATGTAATGTGAAGATTTCGAATGAAAATTTATCAAAACTTCAAGAGAATTTGGTAAAATCGCACGCTTGCGGAACAGGAGAAGAAGTGCCTCATGAAATCGTAAAAATCATGTTGTTATTGAAAATCCAATCGTTAAGCTACGGACATTCAGGTGTTCAGTTGGTAACGGTGCAACGTTTGATTGATTTTTATAACAATGATATTTTTCCAGTAATTTATACACAAGGTTCGTTAGGAGCTTCGGGTGATTTAGCTCCGTTAGCGCATTTATCGTTGCCCTTGTTAGGAGAAGGTGAAGTATATGTTGATGGTTTCAGACAGCCAGCATCAAAAGTATTAGAAAAATTTGGATGGGAACCAATCGTTTTAAAATCCAAAGAAGGTTTAGCATTGTTGAACGGAACGCAATTCATGAGCGCTTACGGAGTTTATTGTTTGATTAAAGCTGAGAAAATTTCTTATTTAGCCGATGTCATCGGAGCCGTTTCTTTAGAAGGTTTTGATGGAAGAATTGAACCTTTCACTGATTTAATTCATTTAGTTCGTCCTCACAAAGGTCAAGTACAAACGGCTGAAAGAATGCGCGATTTATTAGAAGATAGTGAAATCATTGCGCAACCAAAAGTGCATGTGCAAGATCCGTATTCATTTAGATGTATTCCACAAGTACACGGTGCTTCAAAAGATACGATTGATTATGTGAAAAAAGTGTTCCGTACCGAAATTAACTCGGTTACTGATAATCCAAATATTTTCGTAGGAGAAGATTTAATTATTTCGGGAGGAAATTTCCACGGACAACCTTTAGCTTTAGCATTGGATTTCTTAGGAATAGCGTTGTCAGAATTAGGAAGTATTTCGGAAAGAAGAACGTATCAGTTAATTTCTGGTTTACGAGGTTTGCCAGCGTTTTTAGTAAACGACCCAGGATTGAATTCAGGTTTCATGATTCCTCAATATACAGCTGCAAGTATTGCTAGTCAGAACAAACAATTAGCAACACCATCAAGTATCGATAGTATTGTTTCGTCTAACGGACAAGAAGATCATGTGAGTATGGGAGCAAACGCTGCCACTAAAACGTTACGAATTGTTGAAAACGTAGAACGAATTTTAGCTATTGAATTATTAAATGGTTCTCAAGCGTTAGAATTTAGAAGACCTTTGAAATCAAGTCAGTTTATAGAAAGTTTCATAAAATCCTATAGAGAAGAAGTTTCGTTTGTATCAGAAGATAGAATTTTACATTATGATATTGAAAAATCTGTTTCTTTTTTGAATAGCTTTCAAATTGAAATGGAAGATTAAAAATCAAAATATATAAAATTTAAAAAGCTCAAGATTTTCTTGAGCTTTTTTTATAAAAACATAATGGTTATAATAGCTATAATTGCTGGAAGCGTCTGCACATAGAATATTTTCTTTGAAGCGGAATAAGCTCCAAAAATTCCAGCAACGGCTACACAACAGAGGAAAAAGAGAGCGATATTTCTGCTCCAATTTTGATCGGAAATAGCTAATGACCAAAGTAATCCTGCCGATAAAAATCCGTTGTACAAACCTTGATTAGCTGCTAATGTTTTCGTTTTATCGAATAAATCTTCAGGAAATGTTCTAAATACCTTTTTAGCAACTGTTGTCCAGGCAAACATTTCAAGCCATAGAAAATACAGATGAAATAAAGCAATAATTACAATTAATATCTTAGAAATTATATTCATTTGCGTTTACTTTGAAACTTAATTTATTTCCACTTAAAGTTTTTCTCAATTGCTTTAATCATTTCGCCGGCAATGTCTTTTTGAGTAGCGCCTTCAATTCCTTCTAAACCTGGAGATGAATTTACTTCTAACAATAACGGACCTTTTGAAGAACGAATAATATCCACTCCAGCCACTTTTAAATTCATAGCTTTTGCTGCTTTAATAGCAATTTTCTTTTCTTCGGAAGTAATTTTTACTACTGAAGCAGTTCCGCCCATATGAATGTTAGCTCTAAATTCACCGGGAGCAGCTTCACGTTGCATGGCAGCTACAACTTTTCCGTCTACTACAAAGAGTCTCAAATCTTTACCGTTGGCTTCTTTAATAAATTCCTGAACTAAAATATTTGCATTTAAACTCTTGAAAGCATTGATAACTGATTCTGCAGCTTTTTTAGTTTCTGCCAAAACGACACCTTTTCCTTGTGTTCCTTCTAATAATTTTACGATTAAAGGCGAACCTCCAACCATTTTAATTAAATCATCGGTATCCAAAGGTGAATTTGCAAAACCTGTTGTTGGAATATCAACACCATTATTTAATAATAATTGTAGAGAAAAAAGTTTGTCTCGAGATTGTGTAATAGCAGAAGCATTGTTTAAAGCAAATACTTTTAAAGCTTCAAACTGACGCGTTAAAGCACAACCATAATACGTCATACTAGGACGAATTCTAGGAATTACGGCATCAAAATCGTTCAATACTTTTCCACCACGATAGTGAATTTCGGGTTTTGTAGCATCTAATTTCATGTAGCAGTATTTCAAATTTAAGAAATGCATTTCATGACCTCTTAATTCGCCTGCTTCTAAAATCCGTTTGTTGCTGTATAATTCAGGATTACTAGCTAATAAACCAATTTTTAATCCCTTTTTATTTTCACTTGTATGGTAATAATACTCTTTTAGTTTTTCTGTTGTGGGTTGACCTAGTAAATAACGTTTTTCAGGATCTACTAAAATACGCCCTGACATCGCTTCACGACCTAATAACATTCGGAATCCCATCGAATCACGATTGGTTAATGTAACTTCGATTTCCCAAGTTTTTCCTCCAATTTCAAGTTTCGTTTTAATCACGTAACGTTGTTCTCTAAAACCACTCGAACTTTTGACCACTCTTTTATCTACAAGCGGAGCCTCACAATGAATTACGGCTTTTACATTATTTTGAATCGGGTTAATGTCAAATTTCACCCATTTTTCACTATCTTTTTCAAATGTCACAATATTAACAGCATGTAATGCCGATGTTTTTGCACCAGAATCAACACGTGCTTTAATAGTTGGAATTCCTAAAGCAGGGAAGGAACACCATTCTTCGCTTCCTACGATAACTTTGTCTTGCATAAATGAATTGTAATTTAGAACTAATGTAGTATTTTTTTTAATACAATTTTCAATTCGTTAAATAAAAAAAAAACCAAGCTTAAGAGCTTGGTTCTTCTAATTTTTTAATTTCAATTTTGAGTTCTTGTGCGGTTTCATCTAAATCCATGAAGATTTGGTCTCCTTCATGAATTTTATGTGTGATGATTTCCTCGGCAAGTGCATCTTCAACATATTTTTGAATAGCTCTTTTCAAAGGACGCGCTCCAAACTGCTTATCGAAACCTTTTTCTGCAATATAATCTTTTGCAGCATCAGAAAGTTTTAATGTATAACCTAAATCTTTCACTCGAGCATACAATTTATCCATTTCAATATCAATGATTTTATCAATATCGTGTTTTTCTAAAGCATTGAAGACAATAACATCATCAATACGATTTAAGAATTCTGGAGCAAATGCTTTTTTCAAGGCATTTTCTATAATTCCTTTTGAATGTTCTTCCGTTTGTGCTTGTTTTGCAGCGGTTCCAAATCCAACACCAGTTCCAAAATCTTTCAATTGGCGCGCACCAACATTAGAAGTCATGATGATAATCGTATTTCTAAAATCGATTTTACGACCTAAACTATCCGTTAAATGTCCGTCATCTAAAACTTGAAGCATCATGTTGAAAACATCTGGATGCGCTTTTTCAATCTCATCTAAAAGCACTACGCAATAAGGTTTTCTTCTTACTTTTTCAGTTAATTGACCGCCTT
>JAHRWO010000190.1 GCA_019105125.1 Flavobacterium sp. | reverse complement strand
ACAGCTCTAATTCCGCCGTGATTAAGTAAGCAAACATCAATCGTTTTATTTTCTCTTTTTTGAAAAACTGGGTTTCCAAGTTCAAAAGTAATTTCAGCTAATAAATTTCCGATATTCGATTGCCAAGTTCCTTTACTTTTGTCTAGTGTTTCAGGACAATAAGCTAAAACACTATTCAAATCTTTGTTGATGTTATCGCTGTAAGGTTTTACGTAAGTTGCAATAGCTTCGTCTTCGCCTTTTTCATTGGTAACGCCTATTTTTTTTCCTTCAATTTTAGTAGTTTGATAGGAAGAAGTTGATTTACAAGATATAAAGAGATTAAATGTTAATAATATAACAAAAAATCCAAAAGATATCGTATTCTTTTTTACATTTACAAGCATAACAAAAGCTTAAATTTTTAATTTTGTCTAATAGGTAAAAATACTATGTTTTATAATATTATAAAGAACTTTTTTCTTAAAAAAAATGTTACTAAACGATTAGCAACTCAAAATTCGTCTGGTTCAAACGATAAAGTGTTGACGGTTGGTGTTTTAGTAGACGAAACATATTTTAGTAAAACGAATCAATTAGTGGAGCGAATTGTTTCACAGGGAATTCAAGAGAGTAATATTTCTATTTTGGTTTATAAAGATAAAATCAAGAAGAAAGAAGTAATAAACGAACCTTTTTTGTCTTTAAAAAATATTTCGATTTCAGGAGAAATTGATAAAAAAGAAGTGAACGACTTTATTAATACATCGTTTGATTTATTAATTAATTATTACGACGTTAATAAAAGTGGATTGTTACTGTTGTCAACAAAATCAAAGGCTAAATTTAAAGTAGGATTTGATACGGTTGACAAACGAGTGAATCATTTTATCATAAAAACGCTTGTTGAAGATTTTAATGAGTTTGTTTTAGAGTTGTTTAAATATTTGAAAATTTTAAATAAAATATAAAAAATGCAATCATTTATTGGTACAGGAGTTGCTTTAGTAACACCATTTAGAAAAGATTTTTCTGTAGATGTCGCTGCTCTTGAGCGAATTGTAAATTATGTAATTGAAGGTGGAGTAGAATATCTTGTTGTTTTAGGAACTACAGCAGAAACGGCTACTTTAACACAAGATGAAAAAGAATTGGTTATTGCTACAGTAATTAAAGCTAATGCAGGCCGATTGCCTTTAGTTTTAGGTGTAGGAGGTAATAATACAGCAGAAGTTGTCAAGGAATTGAAAACTAGAGATTTTTCTGATTTTTCAGCGATTTTATCGGTGTCTCCTTATTACAATAAACCTACACAAGAAGGAATTTACCAACATTTTAAAGCTGTTGCAGAGGCATCTCCAATACCAGTTATTCTGTACAATGTTCCGGGAAGAACTTCAAGTAACATGTTGCCAACAACGGTGATCCGAATAGCTAAAGATTGTAAAAACGTAATTGGAATTAAAGAAGCAGCTGGTGATATCGTACAAGCAATGAAATTAATACAAACCAAACCAGAAGGTTTCTTGGTGATTTCTGGTGACGATATGATTACTTTACCAATGGTTTTAGCAGGAGGAGCAGGAGTAATTTCAGTTATTGGAGAAGGATTTCCAAAAGAATTTTCTGAAATGGTACGTTTAGTCTTTCAAAGAAAAGTAGATGAAGCTTACAAATTGCATTATTCGTTAGTGGAAAGCATCGATATGATTTTTGAACAAGGAAACCCTGGTGGAATTAAAGAGGTGTTTAAAGCACTAGGTTTGTCTGAAAACACAGTTAGATTGCCATTAGTGAATGTAAATGATGACTTAGCGCAAAGACTTCACAACTTCACAAAAAGGATGAAATAAAAAAGATTTTTATAGTAAATAAATTATGTCTAAATTTGCAATTGCTTTTTTAGACTTTAAAAGTATTGAGTTTTAAGAAAGAATAAATCTATTTAAATGAGTAAAATATTTAGTTTTCTTTTTGTTGGCTTTTTTTTAATGTCATGTAGTGAGTATCAAAAAGCATTGAAGTCAGAGGATATCGCAGTGAAAAATGAAGTTGCTAACAAAATGTATGAAGCAGGCAAATACAATAAAGCAATCAGGTTATATGAGCAAATTGCTCCTGCATACAAAGGTAAGCCTAGCGCAGAGCGCATGTTTTATTTTTACTCAATGTCTTTGTACAAAACGAAACAATACTATGTGGCGGGTTATCAATTAGAAAACTTTGTTGCAACTTATCCGAAAAGTGATAAAAGAGAAGAAACAGCATTTTATGCTGCTGAATGTTTCTATAAATTATCACCTGTATACAGCCTAGATCAAACAGATACAGAAAAAGCTTTGGACAAAATGCAACGGTTTATCGATGTTTATCCAGAGTCTCCATTCTTACCTCAAGCGAATGCTTATGTTAAAGAATTGAGAGAAAAATTGGAGAAAAAAGCATTTGAAATAGCAAAACAATACAATACGATATCAGATTACAAAGGAGCTTTGAAAGCGTTAGAAAATTTTTTAGCAGATTATCCTGGTACTCCTTTTAAAGAACAAGCATTGTATTATCGTTTTGATTCGGCTTATCAATTAGCTATAAATAGCGTTGAGTCTAAGAAACTAGAACGTTTAAACTATGCTAAATCAACGTATCAAAGTTTCATTAAACACAATGCACAATCAGCCTATAAAGAAAAAACAGATAGCATGATTGCTGCGTTAGAATTAGAATTACAAAAATATACTAAATAAAAAGTAGATCATGGATTTAAAAAAGACAAATGCTCCAGTTAACACTATTACTTACAACAAAAGTAAATTAGAAGAACCTACCGGAAACATTTATGAAGCGATAACTATTATCTCAAAACGAGCTAATCAAATCAATACTGAAATCAAAAAAGAATTGATTGAAAAATTAGAAGAGTTTGCTACTTACAATGATAGTTTAGAAGAAATTTTTGAAAACAAAGAACAAATCGAAGTTTCAAAATTCTATGAAAAATTACCCAAACCACATGCGTTAGCAGTTCAAGAGTGGGAAGAAGGTAAAATTTATTACAGAGACGCAAAATAATCAATATGTCTGTTTTAAGCGGTAAAAAAATCTTGCTAGGTATATCTGGTGGTATAGCTGCTTATAAAACAGCCAACTTGGTTAGATTACTTATAAAAGCAGGTGCACAAGTACAAGTTGTAATGTCGCCTGCTTCTTTGCATTTTGTTACGCCATTAACATTAGCAACTCTCTCTAAAAACCCAGTTTATTCTACTTTCTATAATGAAGAAGAAGGTAACGGAGAATGGAACAATCACGTAGAATTAGGATTATGGGCAGATTTTATGCTCATTGCTCCAGCTACAGCTAATACGCTTTCCAAAATGGCTAATGGTAATTGCGATAATTTATTAATTGCAACTTATCTCTCGGCTAAATGTCCAGTTTATTTTGCTCCAGCAATGGATTTAGATATGTATAAACACCAATCTACTTTGGATAGTTTTCACAAGCTAAAAATGTTTGGAAACATAATGATTCCAGCTGAAAGCGGTGAGTTAGCAAGTGGTTTGGTAGGAGAAGGGAGAATGGCAGAACCTGAAAATATAGTTGCTTTTTTAGAAGATGATTTGGCCTCTAAATTACCATTAAGAGGTAAAAAAGTTTTAATTACTGCAGGTCCTACTTACGAAGCTATTGATCCTGTTCGATTTATCGGAAATCATTCTTCCGGAAAAATGGGATTTGATATTGCTAACGAAGCTGCAAATAAAGGAGCAGAAGTTATTTTGGTTTCTGGTCCAACACATTTAAATGTAAAAAATAGTTCGATTCAATTGGTTCGTGTAACTTCGGCTGAAGAAATGTATAATGCTTGTCATAAATATTATGATAATGTAGATGTTGCGATTGCAGCAGCAGCAGTAGCCGATTATCGTCCTAAAAATGTAGCTAATCAGAAAATAAAAAAGAACGAAGCTACGTTTACAATTGAATTAGAGAAAACAAAAGATATCTTAGCTTCTTTGGGAGCCATTAAAAAGAAACAGTTTTTGATAGGTTTTGCATTAGAGACAGAAAACGAAATTGAACATGCAAAGCAAAAAATTCAGAAAAAAAACTTAGATTTGATTGTTTTAAATTCGCTAAATGATAAAGGAGCTGGTTTTGGACAACCTACCAATAAAGTAACTTTCATTTCAAAGGATTTTACAATTGAACCTAAAGAGTTAAAATCGAAGGAAGAGGTAGCTCAAGATATTATTAATAAAATAATTCAATTTTATAATGCGTAAAATATTTCTATTAGTGGTTTTCTTCTTTTCAACAGTAAATTTGATATCTCAAGAATTAAATGCTACTGTGTCTGTTAATTTTCAACAAGTTACGAACGGGAATCCGCAATTATTTAAAAATTTAGAAACTCAAGTTAAAGAATTTTTAAATGCAACGAAATGGACTACTAAAGAGTATTTACCAACAGAGAAAATAGAGTGTAATTTTTTTATTAATGTTACATCTTATGCTTCCAATAATTTTGAAGCAACATTACAAATTCAATCATCGCGACCTGTTTTCAATTCAACTTTAATGAGTCCAATTGTAAACATAAATGATAAAAATTTTACCTTTAGGTTTATAGAATTTGAAAATTTAATTTATGATCAAAATACGTTTAATTCAAATTTAGTTTCCGTCTTGGCTTTTTATGCTAACTTAATTATTGGTTTAGATCAAGATTCTTTTTCAGAATTAGGAGGAACTGAACATCTTCAAATTGCTTCAACTATAGTGAATGTAGCTCAAACAAGTGGTTATAAAGGATGGAGCCAATCAGAAGGGAATAATAATAATCGTAACTTTTTGATTTCCGATTTACTTTCAAGTACTTTTAATCCTTTTAGACAAGCTCTTTATCAGTACCACCGACTTGGTTTAGATGTGATGGCTGATGATGTTAAAAAAGGTAAAGAAGGAATTATTACTGCGATAAAAACACTTTCAGAAATTCAACGTTCTCGACCTAATGCATTGCTTACTAGAACTTTTTTTGATGCCAAAGCAGATGAAATTGTAGCGATTTTTAGTGGGGGTCCAAGAGTTGAAACTGTAGAATTAGTAGAAACATTAAATAGAATATCTCCATTAAACTCTCAAAAGTGGAGTAGAATTAAATAATTACATTTTAATCCATTATTGATGTTACTTTCACTATCCATAAAAAATTATGCGTTAATAGAATCGCTTGAAACTGATTTTTCCAATCAGTTTTCTGTTATTACAGGGGAAACGGGTGCCGGAAAATCGATTCTTCTAGGTGCTTTGGGATTGGTTTTAGGTAATAGAGCTGATTTAACTTCGTTAAAAGACAAAGAACAAAAATGCATTATTGAAGCACAATTTGCGATTTCTAATTACAATCTTCAATCTTTTTTTGAAGATAACGATATGGATTATGAAGATAAAACCATTATCAGGAGGGAAATTTTACCTTCAGGGAAATCGCGCGCTTTTGTAAATGATAGTCCTGTAAATCTTCAAGAATTACAGGAATTAGGGGCAATGTTACTTGATATTCATTCCCAGCATCAAACTAGAGAACTTACCGAAGAAAATTATCAAATTGAAATTTTAGATGCGGTTGCTAATAATGTTGAACTCCTTACTTCTTATAAAATTGCGCTATCTGACTTCAAATCAATTCAAAAAGAATTGAAGCAATTAATTGTAGAAAAAGAGACTTTGGTTAAAGAGCATGAATACAATTCTTTTTTATTGAACGAACTTTTAGCAGCTAATTTAGTAGAAGGCGAGCAAGAAACTTTAGAACAAGAATTGGAACAATTGAGTAATGTAGAATTCATAAAAGAAAATTTTGAACGAGTTTTAGCCATTGCCAATGAAGAACAAGTAGGAGCAATTGTAAACTTGAAAGAAATTAAATTAGCATTACAAAAAGTGGCTAATTTTTCGATTTCTAATGCACAGTTATTAGAGCGCATGTCAAGCAGTTTACTCGAAATTGAAGATATAATTTCAGAATGTGAGCAAAGTAATGATAAAATTGTAGCCGATCCAGAACGTTTAGAATTGGTCAACACCAAACTACAGACGATCTACACACTACAAAAGAAACACCAAGTACAAACTATAGCTGAATTATTAGTTATTCAAAATGAATTAGATGCTAAAGTAATTCGTGTTGATGATTTGGATGGAGCGATCAATAAATTAGCATCTGACTTGAAGGTGAAACAAAAAAAGGTAGATGAAATTGCCTATTCGATTTTTGAAAATAGAAAGAAAGCGGTTCCAATTCTGATAGAAAAAATCAGAACAATTTTGGCTCAGCTGGGAATGCTAGAAGCTAATTTTCAAATTGAAATTAATCACTCTGATTCTTATGGTGTTAAAGGTAAAGACGAAGTAGTATTATTATTCTCAGCTAATAAAGGAACTAGTTTTGGCTTGCTAAAGAAAGTAGCATCGGGTGGAGAAATGTCTCGAATTATGTTGGCTATAAAAGCAATTTTGGCAAATTATTCAAAACTACCCACTATAATTTTTGACGAGATTGATACTGGAGTTTCTGGAGAAATCGCCATAAAAATGGGGGAGATCATGAAAGAAATGAGTAAGACCATGCAAGTATTTGCTATTACACATTTGCCTCAAATTGCAGCCAAAGGAAATTCTCATTACAAGGTTTCGAAACGTAATGTGGGCGAAACTACAATTTCAGAATTAAATCTTTTAAATACAGAAGAAAGAATCCAACAAATAGCTGAAATGCTTTCAGGTAAAGACATTACGGAATCAGCTTTACAACATGCAAAAGCTTTGTTGAATTAATAATTTAAAGTACATTTGTTTTTTAGATAAAAAGACAACAAACCAATTAAAATAAAATTAAGATGATTATTGAACCAAGAATGCGAGGATTTATTTGTTTGACAGCTCATCCAAAAGGTTGCGAACAAAATGTAAAAAATCAAATTGAATATGTAAAATCAAAAGGAAAAATCAATGGACCTAAGCGCGTTTTAGTAATTGGTGCTTCAACAGGTTTTGGTTTGGCTTCAAGAATTACTAGTGCTTTTGGTTCTGATGCAGCTACTATCGGTGTTTTTTTTGAAAAAGCACCCGCAGAAGGAAAAACAGCGTCTCCTGGTTGGTACAATTCAGCTGCTTTTGAAGTAGAAGCTAATAAAGCAGGTTTATATGCAAAAAGCATCAACGGGGATGCCTTTTCAAATGAAGTGAAACAACAAACTATCAACATGATTAAAGCAGATTTAGGTCAGGTAGATTTAGTTGTTTACAGTTTGGCTTCTCCAGTACGTCAACATCCTGTAACTGGAGTTTTACATCGTTCTACTTTAAAACCTATTGGATCAACTTTTACTAATAAAACAGTTGATTTTCATACGGGTAACGTAACAAGTGTTTCGATAGAGCCAGCCAACGAAGAAGATATTGCCAATACAGTTGTGGTAATGGGCGGAGAAGATTGGTCTATGTGGATGGATGCATTAAAAGGAGCAGGAGTGTTAGCAAAAGGAGCAACAACCGTTGCCTATTCTTACATTGGACCAGAAGTTACAGAAGCAGTTTACAGAAAAGGTACCATTGGTAGAGCGAAAGATCATTTAGAAGCTACTGCTTTTGAAATTACAGATAAATTAGCTGATATAAAAGGTAAAGCCTATGTTTCTGTGAATAAAGCTTTAGTAACCCAAGCAAGTTCGGCAATTCCGGTAATTCCTTTGTATATTTCATTATTATATAAAATCATGAAAGCGGAAGGAATTCATGAAGGTTGTATTGAGCAAATTCAACGTTTGTACTCAGAAAGATTATATACTGGACATGAAGTCCCAACAGATGATAAAGGAAGGATTCGTATTGATGATTGGGAAATGAGAAACGATGTACAAGAAAAAATTGCTAAATTATGGGGAGAATCTACTACTGAAACTTTAGTCGAATTAGGTGATTTAGCCGGATACAAACAAGATTTTCTAAATTTATTTGGTTTTGGATTTGAAGGTGTAGATTATCAAGCTGATACAAACGAAATGGTTATGATACCAAGTATTAAATAATAATTTCGTTCATAATATTTTAAAATCCTGAGAAGCTCAGGATTTTTTTGTTTTTAACAATTAAATTTAAGGAATCCTTTGGTGCATTGAATTTTATTTTTAATTTAGCAAATGCTTAACAATTAATTAATTATTATTATGAAAAAAATTACCTTATGGTTGTTTTTACTTCTCACTTATCTGCAAGCAAATGCTCAGTTTGGATGCGGTAGTGCTGTAGTAATAACAAATGGCTTTACAGCCACAGGAATAACAACACCCGGAAATGGAGGGGTCGAAGATTGGAACGCAAATCCAACAGGAACTTCAATTAACGCTTCATATTGGGATGACGATGTTTATTTATTCCAATATACAGCTGGATCTGTTACAGAATCAATTTCTATTACAATTGTTTCTGTTAATAGTTGGAATGGAGCAGGTATTTTTACAACATGTACAGGAAATACCTTTTCAGGTGAATTAGATGCAGAAGGAACAACAGGTTCTAATTCTACTAAAACATTAACTGCAACAGTTAATGCTAATCAAACAGTTTACATAGCTGTTGGTCAATGGGGAACTCCAAATGGTTTAAATTTTAGTGTTACTAATTTTACAGCAACTCCAATTACAAACCCACCAAACTGTACTGTATTATCCAACCCAGCAAATAATGCAATTAATTTCGCAGGAAGTAATATTTCTTGGACTGCTGCCACAGGTAGCCCTACAGGATATAAATTAAGAGTTGGGTCAACATCTGGAGGTACTGATGTTTTAAATAATGCTGATGTAGGTAATGTTTTAACTTATACTCTTCCACAATTAGATTTAGGTACTACATATTTTGTTACTGTTACTCCATATAATGATAATGGGGATGCTATTGGTTGTTCAGAATCAAGCTTTAGCACTTGTGATGAGATTGGTGATTTTTCTGAAAATTTTGATTCTTTAACTGCTACAGGTCAGATTCCTAGTTGTTGGAATAGAGTTTTAACTAATGTAAGTGGTGCTACTATTGGAACATCAACAACAACTCCAAGTAGTGCTCCATACAGTATAGCTTTGGCTAATTCTAGTTCTACTGCAGCTGCTAATATTATGTTAGTTACGCCTGCATTAAATAATTTAAGTGCGGGAACTAATAGATTAAGATTTTCAGCTAGAAATACTACAGCAACTCAGGATATTGAAGTAGGTACATTGACAAATCCAAGTGATCCATCAACCTTTTCTCTTATCCAATCAATAGATTTAGGTACTACTTTTCAAGATTATTCTGTAAGTTTTGCTTCTTATACAGGAACAAATAAGTATATAGCGATTAGAAGATTATCTACTTCTACTTTTACGACAGTATACATTGATAACGTAGCTTGGGAACCGATTCCTGCTGTAGTACCAACATGTGTTGCTATTACATCTCCAACAGACCAAGCAATCAATGTTACGAATTCAAGAGTATCTTGGTCTAATAGTTTAGAGGCAACTGGTTATAAAATAAGTGTAGGCTATCAGAGTGGTGCAACAGATGTTTTAAACATGTTTGATGTTGGAAATGTTACATCATATGTTGTTCCAACCGATCCTGGCACAACTTACTTTGTGACTGTTTACCCTTACAATTCTTTTGGTACATCTACTGGTTGTTCTGAAATTTCAT
>JAHRWO010000117.1 GCA_019105125.1 Flavobacterium sp. | reverse complement strand
GAAATCTAAGTTTATCGATCAAGCAAAAGCCAATGGTCATGACGAACAAAAATTAGACAAAATTTGGACAGACTGGGAAGCATTTGCGAGTTATGCCTTCAATAAATCGCACTCTACGTGTTATGCTTGGATTGCGTATCAAACAGCGTATTTAAAAGCACATTATCCAGCAGAATATATGGCTGCGGTCCTTTCAAATAATATGAACGATATCAAACAAGTGTCGTTCTTTATGGAAGAATGTAAGCGAATGGGATTAGCCGTTTTGGGTCCAGACGTGAATGAATCGTACTATAAATTTACAGTAAATGAAGATTATGCGGTTCGTTTCGGAATGGGAGCGATTAAAGGTGTTGGTGCAGGAGCTGTTCAAACTATCATTGATAACCGAAAAGATGGAAAATATAAATCCATTTTTGATTTAGCTAAACGAATTGATTTACGTGCTGCGAACAAAAAAGCATTCGAAAATTTAGCATTAGCCGGAGGTTTTGATGGTTTTGCAGAAACACATCGTGCCCAATATTTTCATCATGATGGCGACGGAATTACATTTTTAGAAAAGGCGATTCGTTACGGTTCGAAATTTCAAGAAAATGAAAATTCTGCGCAAGTAAGTTTGTTTGGAGATGCTTCTGAAGTACAAATTGCAGAGCCACAAGTACCACCATGTGAAGAATGGAGTACTATGGAGAAGTTGGCGAAAGAAAAAGAAGTAGTAGGAATTTACATTTCGGGTCATCCATTAGATGATTATAAATTTGAAATGAAATATTTCTGTAATACCAATTTGGAAGGTTTGAAAAACTTAGAACAAAACGTTGGAAAGAACCTTTCTTTTGGCGGAATTGTAACTAATGTGCAACATCGAGCGGCTAAAAACGGTAAAGGTTGGGCCACTTTTGTAGTAGAAGGTTATGATGAAAGTTTTGAATTCCGAATTTTTGATGAAGAGTATTTGAAGTTCCGACATTTTTTACTGCAAAATCAATTTGCCTATTTTAAAATTACGGTCAAAGAAGGTTGGGTAAATCGCGAAACGGGTAAAAAATCGGATCCAAGAATTCAGTTTATAGATGTGAAAATGTTAGCTGACGTGTTGCCTACATTCGCCAAAAAACTAATACTTCAGTTAGCAATTAACGAAGTGAAAGAAGGTGTTATTTCGGAATTAAATCAAATTTTTACCCAACACAAAGGCGATCATAATGTAACTTTTGAAGTGATGGAATTGGAGAAAATCAAGCGAATGGTGGAAGAAAAACCAATTGCCATGATTGCAGCCGATACAGAAGATGAAATGGAAGAAAATTTTGATGAAATGGAAGAAATGGATATCGCTGTTCCAACAGAAAAAGAGGAAATAGTAGTGAAAACTAAGTTAGTGATGCCAAGTAGAAAGTTAAAAGTCAAAATTTCATCGGAATTATTGCAAGAATTAGAGCGCATGCAATTGAGTTTTAGGTTGAATTAGTATCAATTCTTAAAATGCAACTATAACGAAAAGTAATTTTTAAAAGCAATTTCATTTCAATTTAATTCCTAAATTTGCATATCAATAAAGTAAAAACATAAAGAAAAACAATATGGCATTAGCAATTACAGATGCTACTTTTGAGGAAGTAGTTTTAAAATCAGATAAACCAGTAGTAGTTGATTTTTGGGCAGCTTGGTGTGGTCCATGTAGAATGGTTGGTCCAGTTATCGACGAAATTTCTGCTGAGTACGAAGGAAAAGCAGTAGTAGGAAAAGTGGATGTTGACGCAAACCAAGAATTTGCTGCAAAATACGGAGTTAGAAACATCCCAACAGTTTTAGTATTCCAAAACGGAGAAGTGGTTGGAAGACAAGTAGGTGTTGCTCCAAAGAAAACGTATACAGATGCAATTGATGCATTACTATAATATTTGAAAAAGAAATTCTAGGCTCAACGAAAGTTGGGCCTTTTTTTTACCTATTACCTTTCATCCATCGCCTTTTACCAAAAAATAAAATCTTTTTCTATCTTTACGATATGAATTTAGAACAGCAAATAGAAAAAATTTCCAGTTTTGAGCATTTAGAACTTTTGGCCAACCAAATTGTCGAAGGTTTTATTTCCGGTATGCACAAATCGCCATTTCATGGATTTTCGGCAGAGTTTGCGGAACATAAAATTTACAATCCAGGAGAAAGCACCAAGCATATCGATTGGAAATTATACGCTAAAACAGACAGATTATATACGAAACGCTACGAAGAAGAAACCAATTTACGTTGTCATTTGATTTTAGACAATTCGTCTTCGATGCATTATCCGAAATTAAAGGAAAATCAGCCGTTTTATGAGAGTAAAATCGGATTTTCGGTATTGGCTTCTGCGGTTTTGATGAATTTGCTTAAAAAGCAACGCGATGCAGTTGGATTGAGTGTTTATTCGGATAAGTATGAATATTATTCGCCAGAAAAAGGAAGTGAGCGTCATCATCGCATGATTTTAAACAGGCTAGAAGAAGTCTTATCGCAAAATAAAACTACTCGAAAAACCGACACGGTAACTTTTTTGCATCAAATTGCTGAAAACATTCATCGTCGTTCTTTGGTAATTTTATTTACTGATATGTTCCAAAACGAAGACAACTATAAGATTTTCAAGGCGCTTCAGCATTTAAAACACAACAAACATAAAGTGGTAGTTTTTCATGTTTATGATGAAAAAACCGAGTTAAATTTTAATTTTGATAACGCGCCTCGAAAATTTATTGATTTAGAAACAGGAGAAGAAATCAATTTGTTTGCCGAAAATACGCAAGAATCGTATCAAAAAGTGGTGCAAGAATATTTCAAAACGATAGAAGCAACATGTATGCAGTATCAAATTCGTTATGTTCCCGTTTCTGTAGGTGAAAATTTTGAAAAAATTTTATTAACTTATTTAGTTGAAAAACAAAAGTTTGGCTGAAAACGCTGAAAAAAGTTTAATTTTTTTTGCAAAAATATTTGCAGGAATGAAAAAGCGTAGTATATTTGCACTCGCAATCAAGCACTGGTTTGGTAGTTCAGTTGGTTAGAATACATGCCTGTCACGCATGGGGTCGCGGGTTCGAGTCCCGTCCAGACCGCCAGTACAGAGGAAGCCTTTCGTAAAAGAAAGGCTTTTTTGCCCTCTTACAATATTTAAAATAGTTGTGTTGTTTAGGTACGAAAGTACCAAAAAGGTTTAGTAGTTAGACCAATGAAAAGCTTTGCATTTGATGCAGGGCTTTTTTGATTTTGTGACCTCAAAAATTTAGTGTTTTTTAAGAAATTATTTTTCTAATCTCTTTAATACATTGTTATTTATACCTTAATTTTGCAATCTAGAATATCATATAACGATATTAAAAAGTTACACAAAATGAAAAAGCATATTGTGATTATTGGAGGCGGATTTGCAGGAATAAACCTTGCAAACTCACTAGCAAAAGAAACTAACTATAC
>JAHRWO010000033.1 GCA_019105125.1 Flavobacterium sp. | reverse complement strand
TTGCAAAAATGTACTTGCAAAGTATGAATACCAATATGGTTTCTTCGCAAGGAACTGCTTTTAATGATGCTATTCAATTAGCAGTTGATTATTTTGATGTTAAAGATACTAGTAAGTTAATTGTTTTAATTTCAGATGGAGAAGATCATGGTGATGGAGTAGATGATGCAATTGAAATGGCAAAAGAAAAAGGAGTTCGCATTATAACAATTGGTGTAGGAACCGAAAAAGGTGGTCCAATTCCGTTACGTGATGATAAAGGAACTATCGCTTCGTATAAAAAAGACCAAGAAGGACAAACGGTAATTACCAAGTTATATCCTGAAGTTTTAAAGAAAATAGCAGATAACACAAAGTCAAAATATATCGTGGGAACTACTACAAAAGATGTGGTGGAAGAAGTAAAAAAATCCTTAGATAAAATCGAAAAGTCAGAATTCGAATCGCAACAAATTGCTGATTTTGAATCGCAATATCAATGGTTTTTAGCTTTAGGATTTTTATTATTGTTAGTAGATGTTTTCCTATTAGAGAAAAAAACGGCATGGGTGCAAAAGTTGAACTTATTTAATGAAAAGAAACATGCGTAAGATACTTTACATAGTGCTATTATTGAATAGTGTTTTGCTTTTCGGACAAGAAAAAGACAAAAATCTATACAACGGGAATCAGTTATTTAAAGAAAAAAAATACGCTGATGCCGAAGCCGATTTTCGTGTAACGGAATCAAAAAAATCTCCTAAAAAAGCAACTGCTGGATATAATTTAGGAAATAGCGTGTATCGTCAAAACCAACAAGGTGAAGCGCAAATTAAATATATCCAAGCCTTAGAGCACGCGAAAACGAAAGAAGAAAAACACCGAATTTATCACAATTTGGGTAACACCTTCATGTTAGAAAAGAAATATGATTTAGCAGCAGATGCTTACAAAAATGCCCTTCGAAATAATCCAAATGACGAAGAAACGCGTTACAATTATGCATTAGCTAAAAGAAAAAATAAAGATAATCCACCTCCAAAAGATAACAAGAAGGACAACAAAGGTGGTGGAGGTCAAGATAACAAACCACAGCCAAAAGATAAAGAAGGTAAAAACGACAAAGGAAACGATAAGAAAGATTCGGATAAAAACGATCAGAACAATAAAGACAAACAAGGCGATAACCTACAAGGTAAAGGTGACGGAGAGAAAAAAGAAGACAAAAACGAAAATCCAAAACCTAGTGGCGCCGACAAACAACGCATCGATAATATTTTAGATGCGGTTAATAATGCAGAGAAGAAAGTTCAGGACAAAGTGAATGCGAAGAAAGTGAAAGCACGTCCGGTTTCAAATGAAAAAGATTGGTAATTCATGAAAAAGATATTTGTAGTTTTATTTTTAACGTTTTTTTACAGCTCTGTTTCCGCTCAAGTAAAATTTGAAGCACAAACAGAAAGAAGTTCTTATGGACTAAACGAACGATTCCAATTGGTGTTTTCCATCAATAACGAAGGCGATAATTTTGTAGCTCCAAAGTTTCCCGGATTTAAAGCTGAAGGACCATTCATCAATAAAGGAAACCAAACTTCAATTACGATTATAAATGGTAGAGTGAACCAAAAACGAGAAATTTCAACTCAGGTCATTTACTATTTAACGCCTACTAAAAAAGGAACCTTTACCATTGGTGCTGCCTCAATTGAATATGACGGAACAGTTTACAAATCAGCACCCATAAAAATTACGATTACCGACCCTATCCAAATGCCAACCTATCCAGGCCAACAACCAACGAATGTGAATTATGGAGAAGGAATTCATTTGGTAGCCGAATTATCTACAAAGAATCCTTTTGTAAATGAACCAGTTACTGTAGTTTATAAATTATATTTTGAACCTCGTTCTACTGTTGGGAATTTCAGAAATTTCAAAGCACCAAAGTATAACGATTTCTGGAGTCAGTATATCGATATGAAGCAATTGCGTGCCGAACGCGGAAAATACAACGGAAAAGATTATAGTATGGTGGTGCTGCGCAAGGTAATTTTGTATCCGTTAGAAGCGGGTGCTAAAACTATAGAACCTTTCAAAATCGATTTAGATGCTGAGGTTCCAACTGGTCGTCGCGATTGGTTTGGCGAATATGAAATGCGAGTTATTGAAAAATCACTTTCAACAGGAACGCAAACCATCAACGTAAAACCTCTTCCAGAAAACGGAAAACCAGAAAGTTTTACTGGAGCTGTAGGGAATTTCGATTTTAAAGTCACACCATCAAAAATAGCATTAAAAGCAGGCGAATCCTTAGATTTAGAAGTAAGTGTTTCAGGTAAAGGAAACTTAAAATTATTTACCTTACCAAAACCCGTAGTTCCAAGTGCTTTAGAAATGTACGAACCATCGCATACCGAAAATGTACAAACGCCATTAACGGGTATGGTTGGAAAAGTTTCGGACAAATACACGATTATTCCACAGTTTAAAGGAAAATATACGATTAAACCGATGGAGTTTTCGTATTACGATTTGGCAAGTAAATCGTATAAGACCATCACATCAAAAGAAATTACAATTGATGTAGCTGAAGGTGATGCAACGTTTGTGGCCAACACATCAAGCACGAATAAACAAGCCATTCAGAAAAAAGAAGTATTCCAATTCAATAAGTTGAAGACAGAATTTGTTTCTGCTTCTAGAGAGGATTTCTTAGGTTCGGCATTGTTTTATAGTTTGTTATTTGCACCATTATTATTGATTCCGATTGTGATGATTGCTAGAAAACAAAAAGAAGCTAAAGATGCTGATGTAGTGGG
>JAHRWO010000315.1 GCA_019105125.1 Flavobacterium sp. | reverse complement strand
ATAATAAATGCAGGGAAATCTTTTACTTCAATTTTTCTAACGGCTTCCATTCCTAATTCTGGGAAATCTACTAAAATATTTTCTTTTGCTAAAATAGCGAGAGAGCTATTTTAAATTGAATCCGGAGTGTTTATTACAAGCATAGTATTTCCAAAATTAATAATGTTATTATAATTTTAGGTAATAGCTAAATAGGATTTAAAAATATAAAAATCGATTTTAAATTTAAAGCTCTTTATATAATACGTATTTTTTTTAAAATAATTTATATATTTGTTAAATAAATCTAAAATTCTAATTAAATGACAACTAAACTTTTAAAAACTTTATTTTTATTGTTAATAACAATAAGTGCTTTTAGTCAAGCTTCTAAGAGAGACGAAGGTATAAAACTAGGGTTTAAAGGAGGATTGAACATATCCAATTTTCTGAGTAGTGATATCGAGGATCAATCTTACCGCACCAGTTTCCATGTTGGTTTTCTATCTGAAATAATAGTTTCAGACAAAGTGTCTTTTCAGCCTGAATTACTTTTTTCTAGTCAAGGGAATGTAGGTCCAGTGGTAAAAAACAAGTATAGTTATATTAACCTTCCTTTAATGGTAAGATATTATTTTGTAGAAAATTTAAGTTTAGATGCTGGTCCTCAGTTAGGTTTTTTGGTAGATTCATTTGAAAGAGGTAATACAGGCAATACAAACGTAAGCGATCAAAGTATTTTTGATTTTGCTTTATCTGTTGGAGGAACTTATGAACTAAAAAATAGCATCTTCTTTCAAGCAAGATACAATTTAGGATTGCTAAATGTAAATGCAGCTAGTAATTCAGATACACTTAAATATCAAAATTCAGTAATTCAATTATCCGTAGGATATAACTTTTAATTTTAAATTATGAAAAAAATTTTCTACTCTTTTTTAATTTTTAATTTTTTGACAGTTTCTTTTGCCCAACAAAGCAAAGAGTTTGAAGCTAAATACAGAAGAAGTTCCCTTTATTCTGTTATGATTGACAAACCAGACTTACCGTATGCTTCAGAAATCAAGAAAAATTTTGAGAACAGTCCCATTCCTGATAAATTTAACAATCACAATCTAAGCAAAAGAATTTATAATTTAGGAGAATTACCTACTGACGGTTCTGATTCTCCAATTTTGTCTGCTATTGCAAGAGATTTAGTTGCCAAATGGTTCAACAGATCTAGTAAAGGAGGTTTTAATATGAATTTAATTAAGGAAAGAGGTTTTTACGACGCTAGTGCATTAGATGTTGTTAAGGCGCAAGCTAGTAAAAGAGGTTTAGATTTATTAGCTGATGCTGGTGAAGAATTAATTGGGAAAACATTTGTTTTAATAAACGAATTCAAATACACCGATAAGGCTGAAGTTGCAGAAAAAGCTAGCGGTTGGCTTTCAGCAATCGGCACTATAGCAGATTACGCAGGGATGTCAGATGTGTCAACAGTTACTACTTTAACGAGCACAGGAGCTGCAGTAGCAGGGAAAGGTTATATTGTAAAATCAGATGCACATTTGTACCAATTGGTTTGGGATGAAGAAACGGCTGCAATTTTTTACAATGAGTATTGGGCTGATGACAAAACGATAACACCAGCTAAAAAGAAAGCTTTTGATCAATCTACAATTTTTAAATTGAAGTATATTGGTACAGATACTTCTTGGTCAGACATCCAATCTACCGTTTTTACAAGCAAAACAGACGAGCAATTAATCGAGAGAGCTACTGTGAAAGCAGTAGATAGAGTTATTGTAAAACTACAGAAAAATCACGATCAATTCAAAACAAAAACACCACTTTTGACCGTTGAGCCTTTAACAGCGAAAATTGGTTTAAAAGAAGGAGTATCAAAAAAATCTTCATTTGATGTTTTAGAGCAAGTTGAAGATGAAAATGGTAAAACCCAATATGTAAAAGTTGGAGTGGTAAAAGTGGATAAAAAACATCCAATTTGGGACAACACTTATGGCGCAGAGGAAGACAATATGAATTCAACTGTAGACCGAACTTATTTTAAAAAGGTTAGTGGAAAAGAATTTTTCCCAGGAATGTTATTAGTACAAAAGAAAGGAAAATAAAATTTATTAAACATGAAAAACACATTATTATTACTATTATTTGTTTCAACAATTTCCATGTTTGGACAAGCAAGAAAAAAAGCAGATATCGATACAAAAGAATGGAGATATGAAATTCAATGTGCAGGCGTTGGACATGATGGCACCTACCTTGTAAAAGTTTGGTCTTACTCAAAGAAAGGCAATGTAGCAATTGAACAAGCTAAAAAAAATGCGGTACACGGTGTAATCTTTAAAGGCTTTACAGGTGGCGATGGTTGTGCAGCACAAAAAGCTATGATTTCAAATCCTAACGTAGAAGCAGAAAAGAAAGAATTTTTTGATTTATTTTTTGAAGATGGAGGAAAATACATGAAATATGTAAGTGTTTCAACTGATGGTCATATCTCTGCTGAGGATAGAAAAAAAGTTGGAAAAGAATACAAAGTTGGAATTATTGTATCAGTAATGAAAGATGCTTTACGAAAGGATTTAGAATCAGCAGGAGTTGTTAGAGGTTTATCTACAGGATTTTAAAAACAAAAAAAATGAAAATAAAAGTATTTATTATTTTATCGTTCTTAGCAATTAGTTCAAGTTGTTCAACAAAAAGAACGGTATCTACAAATTACACGTATGCTTCAGAATGTTTAGGAGTTGAACTTGATGGTTCACAAACAATCAAAGCTTGGGGAAATGGAAGAAATCGTGAAGATGCTGTTGAACAAGCTAAGAAAAATGCGGTTAGAGATGTTATCTTTAAAGGAATTAGAGAGGGTAAACAAGATTGTAATCAAAAGCCAATAGTTTTTGAAGTAAATGCTCAAGAAAAATATGAAGATTATTTTAACAAGTTCTTCGCTGACGGTGGTGAATATAGAAATTATATTTCACTTAAAGATGAAAGAATATTTGACAAGATAAAAAGAGACAAACAAAAGACTTCTGAAAGCGTTACACATGGTGTAATAGTTAGAGTTTTACGTGCTGATTTACGACAAAAATTAACTAAAGACGGTATAATTAAATAAAAAAACATGAGAAATATAAATATATTATCCTTATTAGTATCAGTTTTTTTTGTGCTAGTTTGTAATCAAACAATTAGTGCTCAAGCAAAAAAACCAACGATTATGGTTGTACCAAGTGACGTATGGTGCAATGAAAATGGATACATGAGAACCTATAAAAATCAGGGTGAGATTGTTAAAGTTCCCGATTACAAAAGAGCCTTTCAAGAGAATGCCGATTTACTTTTGGTTATCAGCAAAATAAACGGATTAATGGCAGATAGAGGTTTTCCATTAAAAAATCTAGAGTCAGAAATTAAATCATTAGAAGCGGAAAGTGCTGAAGATGCATTAATAACATCTAAAAACGGAGCTGAAGTTGCTGAAACTCCTATTGATAAGTTAAGAAAAAGTGCTAAGGCTGATATTGTAATGCAATTAACTTGGAAGCTAAATGTAGCAGGACCAAAAAAATCAGTAACTTTTAATTTACAAGGTTTAGATTCTTATACAAACAAGCAAATTGCAACCGCTGCAGGTACGGGTTCTCCTTCTTTTTCTGCAGAAGTTCCTTTATTACTTGAGGAAGCGGTGTTAAATCATATTGATAATTTTAATGCTAGTTTACAATCTCATTTTGATGATTTATTTGCAAATGGGAGAGAAATTAAAGTTAGAATTAAAAGATTTGATTCTTGGGCTTCTGACTTAGAAAAAGAATATGAAGGTCAAGAACTTGGTTTAATAATTGAAGATTGGATGTCAAGTAATACCGTAAAAGGACGTTTTAGCACTACAAATGCAACCGAAAATTTAATGTTATTTGAGCAAGTTAGAATTCCGTTATTTGATGATAATGGTAACGCTACCGATGCAAGACGTTACATGAGTAAATTACAAAAATTTTTACAAGCAGCACCTTATAAAATCCCAGTGAAGTTAATGACCAAAGGATTAGGTGAGGTGGTTTTAGTTTTAGGAGATAAATAAAAAATTATGAAAAAAATATTCTTATCAATAGTTTGTCTTGTAGCTTTGTTAGCCCATAAGACTCATGCTCAATCCGGTGATAACTTAGGTTTCTTATCGTTATCAACCTACATAGATTCTTCTGTGGAAGAAAGAACCGAGGGAGCAACAGATGTATTGAAAAATAAATTAGATCAAATAGTTGCCAATAATGGTTTGTCAAATGGTTTTTCTAGATTTATTTTAACAGCTAACGTAGTAACTGTTACAAAAGATGTTTTAGGAACTTCTCCATCATCTATAGCATATACTTTAAATGTAACATTTTATATTGGAGATGGTATAGAAGGTAATAAATTTACTGCTTTTACAAAAAACATTAAAGGTGTTGGTATCAATGAAACCAAAGCATTAATAAGTGCTTTTAAAAATATTAATACTTCTGATCCTGAAATGCAGTCGTTTATTTCGAAAGGTAAAAAGGAAATAATAAATTACTATAATTCAAGATGTGATTTAATCATTAAAAGAGCTCGTTTGCTAGAATCACAAAATCAATTTGATGAAGCCATTTATATGCTTACAGCAGTACCAGATGCTTGTACCGATTGTTTCAATAAATCTTTAGCAGTTGTTCAAGAGATTTTCGACAAAAAAATTAATATGGAGTGTAAATTAAAATTACAAGAAGCTAAATTACTTTGGGCTTCAAACCCTACTGTCGAAAGCGCAAATCTTGTTTCTGAAATCTTGAAGGACGTTAATCCTAGAGCTACATGTTTTAAAGATGTTGTTGCTTTTACAAATTCTGTTGCAAAACGAGTTTTAGAAATTGATGGAAGAGAGTGGAAATTTAAAGTAGATCAAGAAATTGGTTTAGAAAGAGACAGAATAAAAGCCATCAGAGATATTGGAGTAGCTTGGGGTAATGGCCAGCCAAATTCTATCGTTTATAACGTTAGAGGTTGGTGGTAAAAAAACCATTTAATTTAAAAAAATGCCTATTAGAATCCGTCTAATAGGCATTTTTAATTGTATTATTTTCAATTTTCTAATGACTTAAATCAGAGAAAAAATCATTTCCTTTATCATCTGTAATAATAAACGCTGGGAAATCTTTCACTTC
>JAHRWO010000314.1 GCA_019105125.1 Flavobacterium sp. | reverse complement strand
ATCGCGAATTAAATCGGCTTTTTTAATTGGATCATTCTTGGCCTCTTGCATTAACAAAGAAGCTTTGAACTGAATGAAATCTTTGGCGTTATCTTCGAAATATTGCAACAAATCTTCATACGAAGTTTTTCTTGCAAAACTATCCGGATCATCACCATCAGGAAACGTACACACTTTAACGTTCATTCCAGCTTCCAAAATCAAATCAATTCCACGAATTGACGCTCGAAGTCCGGCAGCATCGCCATCAAAAAGAACCGTAATATTTGGTGTTAAGCGATTAATTAATCGGATTTGATCTGACGTTAAAGCCGTTCCTGAAGAAGCGACTACGTTTTCAATTCCGGCTTGATGCATTTGGATAACATCGGTATATCCTTCCACTAAATAACAATTATTTAGTTTGGCGAGAGCTTGCTTTGCATGGAAAATTCCGTACAAAACTTTACTCTTGTGGTAAATATCACTTTCGGGCGAATTTAGGTATTTTGCAGCTTTTTTATCGTTCGTCAGAATACGACCACCAAAACCCAAAACACGCCCACTCATACTTTGTATCGGAAACATCACACGACCTTTGAAACGATCAAACTGTTTGTCTTCCTTAACAATCGAAAGTCCGGTTTTTTCTAAATATTCTAATTTATAACCTTTCCCAAGCGCTTCTTTGGTAAAAGCATCCCAAGATTCTGGAGAATATCCTAATCCGAATTTTTTGATCGTATCGAAAGTAAAACCACGTTCTTTAAAATAAGACAATCCGATAGCTTTTCCTTCTTCAGTTTCTAGCAAAGTATGATGGAAATATTTCTGAGCGAATTCGGAAACCAAATACATACTTTCCTTTTCATTGGCTTGCGCTACATCTTCATCCGTTTGAACCGTTTCTTCTATCTCAATATTATATTTATTTGCTAAATATTTTATAGCTTCTGGATACGTAAAATGTTCGTGCTCCATTAAGAACGTCACGGCATTTCCACCTTTTCCAGAGGAAAAATCCTTCCAAATTTGTTTCACAGGCGACACCATAAACGATGGCGATTTCTCGTTTACAAAAGGCGATAATCCTTTTAAGTTACTTCCGGCGCGTTTGAGTTGTACAAAATCACCAATCACCTCCTCAACTCGGGCGGTATCAAATACTTTTTCTATGGTGTCTTTTGATATCAATGTAGATTTTCAGATTTTGGATTTTCGGAAATTAAAAAACGATTTCAAAGTTACAAAGTTAATACATATAAAAATGTGGAAAACAAAAAAAAGCACTCCATGTTACTGAAGCGCTTTCTTTAACAGAGAACTTAACTTAACCCTAAATTTTAATTAAAATCAAAACGTATACCTAATGAAACGTTGTTTTGATCTATATTATTGTTCTTGAACATCGGATTTAAGTCATATTTAACATATAGACTGGTTTGACCGTATCCCAAATAAGCACTCAACCCATATGTAAATTCAGAAACATTGAAATCTCCTTTTTGTTTTTCTTTTATTTTAACATCATCAATTTCATATTTCAAAATTTGTTTTGATTTGATGCGAACACCTCCATAACCTCCAATTCCTAAACGAACCGACTCATGTGTTCTGAAATAGGTTTTTGTACCATCTTTTGAAAGTTTTTTAGGTGTAAAATCGAATTCTAAATGCAATGGCGCTGTTAAATACACATTTCTAAAACGAGAATCATCTAATTTTACAGTTGATGTAACTAAATCTGTTTGGTCTCCATTTTTAACAAAATAACGATTATCAGTTGGACGAAGATTGTTATACATTAAAGAAAGTCCGTATTTAGCATGAAGCAAATTATTGTTTTTCAAAATTCTTGAATTATAAGTAACTCCCCATTCATAAAAATGCGAACCCCAAACTCTGTAATCTGAATCTTCTAAATTTTCACCTTCTGTAATTACATTATTTAAACCAAAAGCAAAAACAAATTGCGATGTGGTTCTTTTTGATTTTCTTTCTGACTTTTCTTTTTCTCCATTATAGATTTTCATGGAGCCCAAATTAATTTCTGTTCTATCTTTACCGATAGAATCATTTTTATTCCCTCCCAAAATAATGGTTGTCCCTCCTCTTTTTGATGTCTCTTCAGAACCTGCGATTTTTCCATCCACTTTATCTTTCACTAATTGCGCTAATTTAGCTTCTTCAATAGCTACTTTAGTTTCGATGTTTTTTGCGCGTTTTTCAGCAATTTTTAGTTTTAACTCTTGTCCTTTTTCAGCAGATATTTTCCCTTCTTTTACTTGCAAATCGATTGCTTCGATTTCCTTTTTTAATGCATTTTTTTCTTCAGTAGTAATTGTTTCGATATTTGAAGCAATTTCTTTAGCTTGTTGTTCAAAATTTTTCTCTTGCGCAACTGCTTTTGTTACTAAACTAATAGCAATAATGATGGTGTACAAAATAATTTTTTGCATAACTGTTTGATTTTTGATTAATGATGATTTTTATTTATTCGTAATTTCTATTGGCTAATGCCGATTTGGCATCTTGAAATTTTCGCGTTAATTTTTCTAAAGTAGTTTCTTTGTGCGTTTCATCTAATTCTTTCTCAACCGATGTTAGTAAGGAATTTGCATCTACTTTCATTTTAGGTTTTGAAATAATTTTATTGTCGGATGAGATTACCTTTTCACCTGTTTGAACTTCCGCTAATAAATTTTCTGGAGAAACGTATTTATAAGTGCTTGGTGATGGGTGTTGGGTAATGGGTGCTAGGTTTTCTTGAATTATATTGCTTTCTTTAACCAACTCCTCAATTGCAACTGGTTTTATCTCTCTGGAATTATCTTTTGAATGATTTGCTTTATTTTCAACTAGAATAGGTTGTGCCTTTTCAACTGAAATTTCATTTATTTTATTGGTTTCAACCGTGTCAATTCCTTCGTTGATAGTTGTTACAATTGGTGTTGAATTATTAATTTTTGTCGTTTCGTTTGAATTGAAAAGGAAAAATCCCAATCCGAAAAAAAGTATCGTAGAAGCGGCTACAAAAAACCATCCGTAACCTTTCTTTGACTTTTTCTCTTCTGAAACTGCAAGCATAGCATCTAAGCGATCCCAAGCTTGAGCAGAAGGCTGAATTTCTCTAGCATTCAGCTTTTCTCTTATTTGATTATCTATTCTATTTGGTTCCATTTAATTTGTTCTTTAAGTCGGTGATTTGTTGTTGCAATAACTTTCGGGCGTGTGACAATTGCGATTTTGATGTTCCTTCACTTATTTTGAGCATTTCGGCTATTTCCTGGTGTTTATAGCCTTCAATTGCATATAAATTAAATACCATTTTATAACCATAGGGCAAATTATCAATCATGTTTTGAATGTCATCAATCGAAAAATCTTCCATTTCATAAACCGATTCGTTTTCGTTTATCGTAACATCATTAATATCTTGGTGGTTGAAATTATTCTTTTTTACACGGAGAAAATCAATACATTCATAGATCATAATACGTCGAATCCAACCTTCAAAACTTCCTTTATGCTCAAAGTTTTTTAAATTCGTAAAGACTTTCATAAATCCTGTAATCATTACATCTTCTGCATGGTGAATATCTTTGATATATTGACGACATACACTTAACATTTTAGGAGAAAATTTGGCATAAATCTGCTGTTGTGCTTGCCGACTGTTTTCGACAGCCAACATAATAAGTTGTTTTTCTTCTTGATGTAATTGAATTACTTTCATTTCTGAGTCTAATATCATCAAAGGTAAACAATTGAAATTGTTTTTAAGCCTTCTAATACTATAGACGGAAATGAATATAAAAAGGTTGTATAAAGGTTAAATTAAAGTGCGACTTTTAATTTTTTAATATAATCTTTTGGAGGAATACCCGTATAATTTTTAAAGCAAGTTGAGAAATAAGAAAGTGAATTAAAGCCACATTCAGAAGCTAAAAATTCAACATGGATTTCCCCTGCTTCAATCATTTTTATAGCATAATTGATTTTAAACTCACGTATATACGATGAAATATTCATTTTTTTATGCAATCTGATTTTTTTATCTAGTGTTGATTTACTCACGTACATTTCAGCTGCAATTTTATCAATCGTAATATCAGATTGAATATTTTTTAATAAAATAGCATTGAGTTTTTCAAAGAAATCATTTTTTCTAACGGTAATCGTAACTTTAGATAATGGATCTGCGTTAGTTTTAATTAAATCGTCTTTGTATTTTAGAAAATTATTGATTTTAAATATCAACTCTTGAATTTTGAATGGCTTATTAATAAAATCATTAACTCCATTTTGAAGTTGCTTAATTTTGCTATCAAAAGTCATATCGGCCGTTATAATGATAAAAGGCACTTGATTAAATCTCTTGAAGTTTCTAACTTTAAGGAAGAGTTCTTCTCCAGACATTACAGGCATCATCAAATCACAAACTATAATATCTGGAAGGTGATCTTCTAAATAGCGAAACGCTTGAAGACCATTTTCACACCAAATAACATCGTAATTATTGAGTTGCAATAATTCTGAAATTGTTTGTCCTAAAGATTTATCATCTTCAACTAACAGTATTTGAGTTTTTTTAATTTCCATAGGGGCAAAACTAATTTATATTTTTTTAAATTATTTGCATAAATATTTAAAATATAGCCTTTTAAACATCAACTTTAAATTTAACTGCTAGTTTTGCTATATAAATTTAAAAAAAATGGACTTCACATACAAGACATATCAAATTTACGAAAAATTATCAAAAAATAACAATTTTGATTCTACTAATTTAAGTTTTAATGCATTTATCAACGAACATAATGTTCTAGATTTTTGTAGTCTAAAAATTACAAGACAAGTTAGAAAGTCATATGTAAACATCATGATTTGGCAAAACTTAGTATTATTAAGCATTTACCTAATTCACTTTGAATGGAGTGTAGTACTAGTTCATTTTTCAATTTATGTTTTTAGTTTTTTGTATTTGGATCAATACCATTATTATGTGGAATATAAGATATCTAACAAAATACAAAAAATAAAAATTTGTAGAGAGGATATTGACTTGTTTTTAAATTTGGAAAAAGGATTTAATATCAATAAATTTACACAAGAATCTCATGTAAATGAAGCGATTATTAAAAGGAATATCTGAAGCTAATAATTTTTTATTAAAAGAAAACAACATTCATGAAGCATTGCAAAATTGCATAAGTGCTTTAGGCAAAAACATTGGCATCGACAGATGCTATATTTTTCAAAATGAAATAGTTAATAACGAATTAATTTTAAACTACGAATATGAATGGTGTAATAATAACACAGAACCATTCATAGGAAATCCTGAATTGAGTGGTCATAGTTATGACGCATTTCCTGGTTTATTTACACCTCTTTCACAAAATCTTCCTCTTTACGGATTAGTAAAAGACAGCAAGAACCAATATTTTAAAGAAGTAATGGAGATGCAAAACATCAAAGCATTCTTGTTTACCCCTATTTTTTCTGATGGTTTTTTTTGGGGTTGGATTGGTTTTGATGATTGTGAAAATGAGAGAATTTGGACAGAAGATGTTGTTAGTACACTTCATACAGTTGCGCACAATATAGGCTTGAGATTAAGCCAAGACAATGTAACTTCAAAATTAGAAAACACTTTATTCGAGCTTGAATTTTATATGAAAAGTTCGAAACAAGCCAAATGGGAATGGAATATTAAAACCAATGAAGTAAACTTTTCCTATAACTGGTTTGGCATGCTAGGCTATGAAGATGATGAATTAGAACATTCAGTAGCAACATGGGAATCTTTACTACATCCTGATGATAAAGTAAGAATCAAACAAAAAGTTACAGATTACATCAATAACAAAATTGAAAAATATGAAGGAATCATTAGAATTCGTCATAAAAACAACGATTACATTTGGGTTAAATATTCGGCTTTAAAAATATTAGATTGTGATGGTAATGTTGAAAAAATTATTGGAACACATATCGACATTAACGACATCAAAGAAAAAGAAATTGAATTAGCAAATCAAAGAAACGAATACAATCACTTAATTAACAACCTTGCCGAAATTATTTTTAAAACAGATTTAAAAGGAAATTTGTTTTTCTTAAATGACCAATGGGAAAAAATTACCGAACATTCTATCGAATCTTGTTTAGGAACTAGCATCTTTAATTATTTTGAAAACTTTAATATTGATGCTGTTAAAGAGCTTTTACTTCATCCTGTAAGTAAAGAAGTACAACTCATTAAAAAAAATAATGGACATATTTGGGGTCTTGTTCAATTGAACATTGATTTTGACAATAGCACTCAGAAAAAAATTATTATTGGAAGTATTACCGATATTAATGACACAATAAACTTAAAGAAACAATTAGAGATTTCTGAGCAAAAATATAAGTTTATTGCCGAAAACACGTCGGATTTAATTATGCAGCATTTAAATGATGGAACTATAACTTATGTTTCTCAAAATGCTGAAAAAATAACAGGATATCAACCAGATGAACTAATTAATAAAAATCCATACAACTTTTATCATCCCGAAGATATTGACGCCATTTCTAAACAACATCAAAATATTTTAAACAACAAAAACGAGATTGTAACCTTTCGATTCAGAAAGAAAAATGGAAAATATATTTGGTTAGAAACGTATACAAAAACTTTACTCGATGAAAAAAACAATATCATAGGATTGCAAACTTCGAGCCGAGATATTACAAAAAGAGTTAAGGATAAAGAAAATGTAGAAAAAGCATTAGAGCGAGAAAAAGAGCTAAATGAATTGAAATCAGGTTTTGTTTCCATGGTATCACATCAATTTAGAACTCCACTTTCGGTTATTTATTCCAATCTTGAATTATTAAACTTTAAAATTGCAAAAATTGAAGATGAGAAAAAAAGTGAAATAGATTTAATTAAAAATAGAATTCATAATGAAGTTAACAGAATGACAGAGCTTATGAATAATATTTTGATTTATGGCGCTTTTGAATCCAACAATCTAAAAATTGATTTAAAAGAATTTCACTTAAATACATTTGTAGAAAATCTTATAGAAACTTATTTCTTTAACGAGATTGATGGTAGAAAAATAATTTTTGAAAGAGACGATTATCAACCTTATATTGAATCTGATGAAGGTTTATTAACTCATGTTTTAAATAATTTAATATCCAATTCTTTCAAATATTCTATTGGCAGTTCAAATCCAATCATCAGAATTACCTACTTAGAAAAAAGTTTTAAAATAGAAGTTATTGATTTTGGAATTGGAATACCAGAAAATGAGATTAAACACATGTTTCAATCCTTTTTTAGAGGCAGCAACACCTCAACTATTAAGGGTTCGGGATTGGGATTAATTATTGCAAAACAATTTACGGAGCTACTTAATGGAACCATTTGGATTACTAGTAAAGAAAATGAATTTACTACTGTAACGCTAAAATTTCCTTATAAACAAAAAAAATAATTATTTTTTTCTTTCAATAACGTAGTTTACCATCAAAGTGAGAGCTTCTTTGTAAGCTGAAGTTGGGAAACCCTCTATTAAATCTAATGCTTGACGCTGGTATTCTATCATACGTTGTTCCGAGTAGATTAATCCGTTTTTATCTTTAACAAACTGAATCACTTCTTTAACTCTCTTTTTATCTTTATTGTGATTCTTAACAGAATTGATAACCCAACTCTTTTCTTTGGGGCTACAATTATTTAGTGCGTAAATCAACGGCAAAGTCATTTTTTGTTCTTTGATGTCTATTCCGGTTGGTTTTCCAATGGCGTCATCGGTGTAGTCAAATAAATCATCTTTAATTTGAAACGCCATTCCGATAAGTTCTCCAAATTTTCTCATTTTT
>JAHRWO010000280.1 GCA_019105125.1 Flavobacterium sp. | reverse complement strand
GGTAAAAAAGGATCGGCAATTAAGCCTCTTCCTATCATCCAATGGTCAATAGATGGAAAACGTTCTTGTAATTCTTTGAATTTCGCTACCGAAGTAATATCGCCATTATAGTAAATCTTCTGTTTTGAAGTGTCTAAACATTTCTGAAACGAATCTAAATCGACACCACCTTTGTATAATTGTTTACCAATTCGGGCATGAATGGCTATATTTTTAATCGGATATTGTTCTAAAACGGGAAAAACATCTAAAATTTCGGTTGGATTGTCGTAACCCATTCGCATTTTCATTGAAACGATAATATCGGTTTCGTTGTGAACACGTTTCAAGATATGTTCAATTTGCGATGTGTTACTAATCAATCCCGAACCCATGCCACATTTGGCTACCATTGGATACGGACAACCTAAATTCCAATTCAATTCTTTATAACCAAATTGTTGCACATATTTTGCCACAAATAGAAATTCCTCGGCATCATTAGTTATAATTTGCGGAATTACCTCTAAAGTAGTATTGTTTTCGGGAAGAATATCACGTTCATAAGAACCTTTTACTACCAGTTTTCCATTCAATTTAATGTAGGGAGAATAGAAAGTATCAATGCCACCAAAGTGTTTGTGAAAAGCGTTTCGGAATCTAAAATCGGTAAATCCTTGTAAAGGAGAAGATAATAATGTGATACTCATTCGGCAAAGATAAGTGAAAGTAACGGATTACTCTCTTTTCTGTTTAAATAACCAATCATACATAGCATCTTCATGAAAAAGACGTTCTACATTTCCATGATATCCACCTTTAATAATGGTTAAAGTAACATCGGCACTCTCATCGCATTTTTTTATTGCCTCTACTACTTTTTTTGATTCCGACATGGGTACAATATAATCCACATCACCATGTTGAATCCATAGTGGAATTGTGGCCAATTTACAACCATCACTAACATTACCACCACCACAAATAGCAACGGCTGCGGTAATTTTATCCGCGTATTTTCCTGCAAAATGTAAAGTACCATAACCACCTAAACTCATACCACAAACATAAATTCTTGATTCATCTACGTTGTAGTTTTTCTTTACATATTCTAAAACTTCTAAGACTTTATCTGGATTCCAACTTCCTTTTGCTAATTGTGGTGCAACTACAATAGCTGGAATTTTTTTGCCTTTATCCATTGCACGTAAAACCCCATATCTTCTAACACGATTTAGATCAGTTCCTGAAAGACTTTTTCCGTGAAGAAAAATTAAAACAGGTTGTTTTTCGGTACTTTCTTTTTCAGGGACATTAATCCAAAACGGATAAGTAGTTTGGTTCTTTATAGGTTTCAGTTGAGAGAATCCTAAAGAGTAAATAAAACAAAAAATCAGTATGTAAAGGTGTTTTAAGTTCATTTGGCTAATCATTTATGAAAGTCTACAAGGATATTTTATTAAACTATTCCATAATGCAAATTTAAGGGAATTATTTTTTTTGGTTTATCATTTTCAATTTTTATTGTAGGTTATAATTTCATAAAGAGTTTCGGTTTGTTTTTTTGTGTAGAATTTAAGTTGTTCTTTTTTAGTTTTTTATGCTTTTTTTAACTTTTTTTCGAAACATGATTTTTATCATATTAAAGGATGTTTTTGTCCTTTAATTTTGACCTATAAAATGATAGTAACGAAACTATTATTGAAACCAATATTTAAAACTAATTTTTCTACCATGAGTAATTTTATTAAAAAAGTTCTTGTATTGTGTGTGGCTTGTGCAGCAAGTATCGCATGTAAACAGAACGGTGACTCAACAACTAACTATGCTGATATTTCAGTTGGTGATGAAATGATTGCAGAATTAACAGCGCCTCCATTTGTACCAAAACCTGTTGGAGATCGTCCTGCTAAAAAATTAATTGTAAACATGGAAATTAAAGAAATCGAAGGTGAAATGGCCGACGGTGTTAAGTATGTTTACTGGACTTTTGGAGGTAGTGTTCCAGGAAGTTTTATTAGAACTAGAGTAGGTGATGAAGTTCAATTTACTTTAAAAAATCACCCAGACAACAAATTGCCTCACAACATCGATTTACACGCTGTTACAGGACCAGGTGGTGGAGCTGCTTCTTCTTTAGTAGCACCGGGACATGAAAAAACTTTTAATTTCAAATGTATCAATCCAGGATTATATGTGTACCACTGTGCTACAGCTCCTGTAGGGATGCACATTGCAAACGGAATGTATGGTTTAATTTTGGTGGAACCAGAAGGTGGTTTACCTCCAGTTGATAAAGAATACTACGTAATGCAAGGTGATTTTTATACAAAAGGAAAATACGGAGAACCAGGAATGCAACCTTTCGATATGACAAAAGCTGTTGATGAACATCCTGATTATGTAGTTTTTAACGGGAAAGTTGGGGCTTTAACAGGAGACAAAGCCTTAACAGCTAAAGTAGGAGAAACCGTTAGAATTTATATGGGTAACGGGGGACCAAATTTAGTTTCTTCCTTCCACGTTATTGGAGAGATTTTCGACAAAGTACACATTGAAGGTGGAGACATGGTTAATAAAAATGTTCAAACAACTTTGATTCCTGCTGGTGGTTCTGCAATTGTAGAATTTAAAGTAGATGTTCCAGGAACTTTCATTTTAGTGGATCACTCAATTTTTAGAGCGTTCAATAAAGGAGCATTAGGAATGTTAAAAGTAGAAGGTGCAGAGAATGCTAAAATTTACTCAGGTACAACCCAAGAAGGAATTTATCACCCAGAAGGTGGAACGATTCAAAACATGCCAAAAACGGGTAATGGTAAAGAAGTAGTGGTAAATAAAACGTTAGACCAACAAATAGCAGATGGTAAAAATATTTATGGAAGAACTTGTTTCGCTTGTCACCAATCAGAAGGTCAAGGTATTCCAGCTGCCTTCCCTCCACTTGCTAAATCCGATTACTTAAACGCCGATCCAAATAGAGCCATTAATGCAGTTCTTCACGGATTAAGTGGTGAGATCACCGTTAATGGTAAAAAATACAATTCGGTGATGACAAGTCAAAACCTTACCGATCAAGAGATTTCTGATGTTTTAACATACATCTATAACAGTTGGGGTAACAACAAAACTAAAGTAACTCCAGAAATGGTTAAAACGCAAAGAGCAAAACCAGCTCCAAAAGCAAAAGATATGCACGAATAATAATCAAATAAATAGAGTAAATAC
>JAHRWO010000265.1 GCA_019105125.1 Flavobacterium sp. | reverse complement strand
ATTTTTAAAAGTAATAAAAATACTTTTATTCATTTTAACATCTAATAGTTTGCATGTAATATTTTCATAAGTTAAAAAAAGTACTACTTCTGAAATTACTGTACTAAATAAAAAAATCAATGGTGTAAATTTTACATTTATTAATAATAGAACTCCCATTAAAATAACCTTAATAATTCCTGATATATATAAAGAATTAGACACAATTTTAGAGTCTCCATTTGAAAGAATAAAATATCCTTTAAATGAAGAAACTCCTTTAATCATCATTATAATTAATGCTAAATTAAAATAAGGAATCATCGGAAGCCAATCCTCAGACAATAAAATCAACACAATTTCTTTACTAAAAAAAACTATAGTTAAAAAGATATTTATATAAAAAAATGTAATCCCAAAAAGAAATTGAGAATACGATTGCTTTAAATTTACTTGATTCTCTTGACTTCTAGAAAAATATGGAAATAATGTATTATTAATTGAACTTGTTATTAATGAATTTGGTAAGCTAGCTATATCATTGCTTTTAGAAAATAATCCTAAAGTAAGAGCATCAAAATATCTGCCTGTCACAACATTGTCTATTTTAGCAACAAACTCCTCAAAAAATCTTACATATAATAAATTTAAAGAATATGGCAAATGACGTTTTAGCAGATTGAAGTTAAAAAAATAAGATGGTTTCCAGTCAGAATTTGAATAAATAAAAATTATAGAAAATACATTAGCAGCAATTGAATAAATAATTAAGCTTATTAATTCATATTCTAATAATATTAAGCATATAGCCATTATTAGAGCTAATAAATTTGCTAATAAAACTGACTTAGTATTTTTATTAAAATCAAGATTTCTATCATTTAAGGCTAATGGTACTAAAATTGTTGACTGGAGAATAAAATTAATAGAGTAAATTTTTATGTAGAAACTTAATTCTGGATAGCTAAAAAAAGTAGCAATTAGATTACTTGATAAAAAGAATAGTGTAGTTAGTACTAGGCCTATTAATACATTAAAAGCGAATATTGTATTGAGCTCATCTCTATTAATTTCCTTAACCTGTATTATCCTGCTTTTAAATCCGCTATTTATTAGAATTGATGCAAATCCAGAAAATGCAACTATCATTCCCAATTGACCGATAATTGTTGGCCCCAACAACTTAGCAACAACTATACCATAAATAAATTTAATTAAAAAATTACCTATTGCCTTGTAAAAATTCCATTTAATTCCTTGTCTTACTTTCATAAAATTTATTACCTAAACAATTTATATACAGATAAATCTGTACGTTAAGTCAAGCCATTTTTTTTGCAATTAATTTGATTATAAATTCAATTAATACTTACTTAAAACAAAAAATTATACGACCTCTTTCTATTTTTGACTAACTTAAATTCATTCAAAAATTTCTATTCCCATTAGTTTTTTGAAAACAATATGTTTTAAACAGAAAAAATCTTTATGAAAAAATGTAATATTTATAAACTACCGTCAACAACTAGCTTCAAAATCCTCTTCACATCATACACTACGGCATTGTCCTTTTTCAATGTCTCCAAATCCAGCACCTGAAACTGATTATGAGCTACAGCTAACATGATAGCGTCGTATTTTACGCCTGCTGAAAGGGCAGACAAACAAGATATTCCATATTCATGCTGCACTTCTTCAGGATTTGCCCAAGGATCGTAAACCGTAACCTCTGTACTATAACTTTCTAAAGCGCGAATCACATCCACCACTTTCGTATTGCGTACATCTGGACAGTTTTCTTTAAAGGTAATTCCCAATACTAAAATTTTTGCCCCATTAACTTTAATATCGTTTTTTATCATGGTTTTTATGACTTGTGTCGCCACATACTCTCCCATAGAATCATTCAAACGACGACCCGCCAAAATAATCTCAGGATGATACCCCACTTCTTGCGCTTTTTGTGCTAAATAATAAGGATCAACCCCTATACAATGCCCCCCCACCAAGCCCGGTTTGAAAGGTAAAAAATTCCATTTCGTGCCCGCAGCTTCCAAAACAGCATGGGTATCAATATTCAAAATATTAAAAATCTTAGCCAATTCATTCACAAACGCAATGTTAATATCACGTTGCGAATTTTCAATTACCTTAGCCGCCTCCGCTACTTTTATCGTGGGTGCTAAATGCGTTCCAGCTGTAATGACACTTTTATAAAGCGCATCTACTTGATGCCCTATTTCTGGCGTCGAACCCGAAGTTACTTTTAAAATCTTTTCAACCGTATGCTCTTTATCTCCAGGATTAATACGCTCTGGCGAATATCCCGCAAAAAAGTCTTCGTTAAATTTTAATCCCGAAATTTTTTCCAAAACCGGAATACATTCTTCTTCTGTAGCTCCTGGATACACTGTTGATTCATAAACCACAATATCGCCTTTTTTTAGTACTCTCCCTACGGTTTCACTAGCTTTATACAAAGGTGTCAAATCAGGACGATTGTTTTTATCTACGGGAGTAGGAACCGTGACGATGTAGATAGTAGCTTCTTGAATGTCGCTTAAATCGGAGGAGCAGTATAATCCGGTGGCTGAGGTTCTCGAAGCCACCGGATTATCGTTTACCAAAACCGCTTGTAAAATATCGTCTTCAACTTCTAAGGTACTATCGGTTCCCGAACGCAATTCTGCTATTCTTTTTTGGTTAATATCAAAGCCTACAACAGGAAACTTAGTTGCAAACAAGCGAGCTAAAGGTAAACCTACGTATCCTAAACCTATTACTGCTATTTTAGGTGATGCATTCATATATTATTGATTAAATTTTTTGATGGTTTTTGTTTATAATAATTCTTTGTGCTCCCAATACCAACGAACCGCTTCTTTTAATCCCTCTCGAATGGCATGGGTAGGTTGGTAGCCCAAAAGTTGCTTTGCTTTTTCAACAGAAGCTAAGGAATGAGGAATATCCCCCACACGATTAGGACCATACTTTATTTCAAGACTAGCGATTTGAGGATCATAAGTCGATAAAAATTCTTTTATATAAGTGACCAATTCATTCAAGTTGGTACGATCACCTACTGCGGTATTATAAACCGTATTGACAGCCCTTGGATCCTGAGTCAACAGGGCCAACTCATTCATTTGAATCACGTTATCGATATAAGTAAAATCACGAGAATTTTCTCCAGTACCATTAATAGTAGGCGATTCATGTTGAATTAACAATTTAGTAAACAAAGGAATCACAGCAGCGTAAGCACCACGAGTATTTTGTCTTCTACCAAACACATTAAAATAACGTAAACCGATAAGTTCCATGCCATAAGTCTTAGCAAACACATCCGCATACAACTCGTTCACATATTTGGTTACTGCGTAGGGCGACAAAGGTTTACCGATAACATCCTCCACTTTAGGTAAACTTTCCGAATCCCCATAAGTGGAAGAAGATGCCGCATAAACAAAACGTTTTACACCAGCATCACGAGCCGCCACCAATAAATTCAAAAATCCCGATACATTCACTTCATTGGAAGTAATAGGATCATTCACGGAACGCGGTACCGAACCCAAAGCCGCTTGATGCAAAACATAATCTACACCGATAACTGCTTTACGACACGTTTCCAAATCACGAATATCCCCTTCTATTAATTCATAATGCGCTTGATCCAAAAAAGAGATAATATTATGATGATAACCCGTAGAGAAATTATCCAAACAACGAACAAAATATCCTTTATTTAAAAAATATTCCGTTAAGTTTGATCCAATAAATCCAGCACCGCCAGTGATTAATATAGTCTTCATAAGGTATGGGTAAACGTTTTTAATTTATAATTATAATGTATTAATTCTTAGCAGTATTTTAAACCTAAAAAGAGTTACTGATACTACCTTATACTTTTCACTTTTCACTTTATATCTCGTCCCTCACCCTGCTATTTCACTTTTCGCAACTCAATATCCGCCACCACTTTTCGCAACCCACTACTAGAGAAACGATGGTCGCGTTTATTGTAGTACAATTCAATCCCCTTCTCCTCACAGTAAGCGCGTCCCGTAAAGTTAGTATCTCGGTATTCTTCTCCCAAAATACGAACATCAATTTTAAACGAACGCAAAATATCCTCCAAATCCTGCTCCGTAGCATACGGCACAATCTCATCTACAAACTTGCACCCTTTAAGTTGGATGTATCTTTCTACAACAGTCTGAGTAGGCTTGTTTTTTTCTGGTCGGTCTAGGGTTGGATCCGTTTGCAGCCCACAAATCAAATAATCACACTGGCGCTTCGCATCTTCTAACATTTTGATATGTCCCGCATGCAACAAATCAAACGCACTAAAAGTAATTCCTATTCTCATCGGTATGCTTTTTTAAATTTTATAGTAGTTTTTTTATAGTAAGTTATATGTAATTAGGTCAAAAAGTAACTCTTAACCCATCACCTTTTTAATTTTTATTTTTTCCTTCTCAAATCTACCCATCTCCTCATCTCCTCATCACCACTTACTTCCCATCTCGTACATCGTACTTTTTACTTTAAACGGAGGCTGAGGCTCTCGAAGCCGTAGTGATTTACTTGCCACATCGTACTTCCCACTTTTCCATAATCCCTATTCACTTCCCACAGCTTCG
>JAHRWO010000262.1 GCA_019105125.1 Flavobacterium sp. | reverse complement strand
ATAATTAATCTCCAAATTCTTCATCACACAAACATTTTTTGTAATAACCCTTTCTTCCAGGTTGTGGTGTAATCGATTTGTTGGCTTACCAATTCAATCTTTTTATTGATTGCAGAGAGAAATGATGCTATCTTTTGTTGTTCCTCTTTGGACGGTAATTTTAAACTTATATCACCTAATCGTTTTGTAGAAATACTGAGAACTTTAGTTCCCTGCGCTATTCGCATTATTTCTAATCGCATCTGCCACGTTTTCATTAAATGACCTCCAAATCCCACTATCAGTTTTTCTTTTCTTTTTCGAGCGACTAAAGTGTGAAGACCAGCCAAAACTTTTTTATTGTTTATCCGACAAATTTCTATCGTTTTTCCAATGTCCGCATAATCTTCAGAAGCATCCGCAATAACTAAATCCCCTTCTTTTAAGTAGGCTTCATCTTTTATATTTTTTAAATTAACATCGATATTAATATATGGTACATCTTCAGTATTGATGTTGAAATGTGACCTGAATTTTGTGTGAATATCTCCATAATGAATATTCTGTACATCCCCGTTTTGGTAATTAAGTTTGTCCCGTGAAAGTGAATTGGTTGAAATGAATTTATAAAGCAATCCAAAGGTTGTTTCTTCCCAATCAGGAAAATTGTTACCATCGTTATCTTTAAACCGTATTTGTTGGTTAAAAATTTGTTGCATAACCCCTTTTTTGTATTGTTCCAGCTTTTCTTTTTGCTGGGTTAAAAGGTAAATACGTTTATCAACGGTGGTGAGAAAGTCGGCTATTTTGGTTTGTTCGGGTAGTGACGGAACACTAACTTTAATTGAATTGATTTCATAAGGTGATAAATTCGGGGGGTCTGAACCTGCTATTCTATTTTCAATCTTTGCAATTAAAACTCGTTGTTGGAGTGTTTGATAAACGAATTCAATATTATTTTTTGTAATTAGTTTTCCGACCCGTTGGTTAAGTAGTGAATCATTTGTTTCACCATCAATTCTTGCAATTTTTAATTTTCCACCTAATATTGGTCGTGTTAATGCAACAACATAATCACCATCTTTTAGCAGAAACTTCTTATGTTTTGGAAGAAAGTGCTGTGGTAAAAATGATTTAGTTTCATTGTTTATTCGATTAATACCAACATCTGCTATCTTAATCCACCTGCAACCGTCATCAGCACCATCAGAACTTTTAAAAGCATAACCATTAAAAATATTAAAAACGTTTTTAATTGTTGTTTTTTGCCAATCATCAACGAACTCAGAAAACCTCAACTCTGGTATGTTTGTAGCCTCTTTCATAGTTAAAACGGTTCAGAGATTCCAAGTTCAGAACAAAAAGCTTTTATCCGGGTGTTCGCTTCGCGTAACACCCGGTCCAAATCTTTTAGTTCATTTGATACTTCATTTAGGTCGATTGGTGCTTCTTCTTCAAACGTATCTACATATCTTGGGATATTCAGATTGTAATCATTTTCTTTGATTTCATCCAATGTAGCAACGTAACTGTATTTGTCAATTGTTTCACGTTTTCGGTAGGTTTTAACAATCAATTCCACATCGTCATCACGTAACACATTTTGGCTACCCACCTTTTCGTAATGTCCATCACCGCTTGCATCAATAAACACAATATTATCATCAATTTCACGGCATTTTTTAAACACCAGAATACAAGTTGGGATACCTGTTCCGTAAAAAATATTGGCAGGTAAACCTATTACGGCATCCAGATAATTTAATTCTTTAATCAGGTATTCACGTATCGTACCTTCTGCCGCACCACGGAATAAAACCCCGTGTGGCATAACAGTTGCCATTGTGCCATTATCAGCCAACTGGTAAATCATATGGGTTACAAATGCATAATCGGCTTTGGTTTTTGGTGCAAGTTTCCCGTATTGGCTAAAACGTTCATCGGTGTCGTTTAACGGATTGTCATCACCTTTCCAATGTGCCGAAAACGGTGGATTAGCAACAATAGCTTCAAAACGTAATTCGGTATGTTTCGGGTTTTCCAGCGTATCTTCGTGTTGAATATCGAATTGTCTGTAATGAACATCGTGTAAAATCATATTCATACGAGCCAGGTTATAAGTGGTGCGGGTTAATTCCTGACCAAAAAATTCGCTTACTTCGGCTTCTTTCGCAATCCGTAACAATAACGAGCCACTTCCCGTTGTTGGGTCGTAAGCTGATTTAATTTTAGTTTTGCCCGTAGTTACAATCTTAGCCAGTATTTTTGATACCTGTTGTGGTGTATAAAATTCCCCAGCCGTTTTTCCAGCACCTGCCGCAAACTTACCAATCAGGTATTCATAAGCATCGCCCAGCACATCGGATTCAACGTTTTCCAGGTCGAAATCTATTTTATTCAGGTAGTTTAGAATTTTAACTATTATCTCATTACGAGTATTTGGTGTTCTGCCTATTTTGGTTGAATTCAGGTCAATATCTTCAAACAAAGCGTTGAAATCATCCTCGCTTTCTGTTCCCATTGTACTTTGCTCAATGTGGTTCATCACCGCCTGTAAATCATCCAAAATATATTTATTTTCACCGTTGTTTCCTTTTTCAGCCAATGCCGAAAACAATTCAGACGGTAACAGGAAATACCCTAATTTCAATAACGATTCATCTTTAATCGCTTCGAGTGTTTCTTCATCGGTTACCTTGGTGTAATCGGTTACTTTTTCACCTTCCAGCAGGTGGTTAGCATATAAAAGTTGTTTTTCTGAAAGGTATTTGTAGAAAATGAATCCCAGTATGTAATCACGGTAATCGTCAGCACTAATTTTACCACGGAGTAAATTAGCAATCCCCCATAATTGCGCTTCGAGTAGTTTCTTTTGTTCTTCGGACATTAGTTGATTGATTTATCAATAAAAACATAAAAATAGAAATTTATATTCAGGTATCCAGTAGTAGGTTAATCGTAGATTTAAATAAAACTAATTTGTTTTCAGTTTGAATACCTCTTGGACTTTATAAACGCTATTTGGGCTGCATTCCAATGTACGGCAAATCGCCCGCACTGCAACGCCTTGTTCCAACAATTCTTTTATTTTTTTTGATTTGGGTTTATTTTTGAATTTACTGATTTTTTCGGTGCTGCCTGGTTTGCGCCCAACGTACTTACCTTCAACCAACTTCGCCCGTTCTATCCCGTTGAGTATTTTTTCACGGTTCTGATGATAAAAAAATTCGCTGAGACTGGATAATACGTTTACGAGCAAGCCTGTAACAGGTGTTTGTTTGCCGTTGGAATCAAGTGTGGTTATACCTTCGTTTATCGATATAATAGGTACACCGTATGAATGTATTGTATTAATCGTCTGGAGAATATTTTCAACGGAGCGACCCAATCTGTCAATTCGCAAAATTCGGACCTCGCTAATTTTACCATTACGGACTTCATCCAGCAACCGTTTGCCAGCAGGTCGTTCTTCAAAAGCCAAACGACCAGTAATACCTTTATCTTCGAACACCTTCCAACCAGGTTCTATCTTGTCCTGTTGGGTAGCAATGTTTTGTAAATAGTGCGATGTACGCATATAATAGCCCGTAGTATTTGCCATAACGTTATTATTATAGGATGTATAAATAATAACGCTAAAGTAGCAGCAAATACGTTAATATGCCAGCAAAATCGTTATTAAATTACATTATACTCTAATTTAGAAACAGTCTGGAGATTTTTATGAAAATCGGACATATTTATAATATACAGTCAATTGTGATTGTAATTTTCATAAGTATTGGGGAGGGGTTGTAATATATCCCTCTCTTGATTAAAAGATAAAAATGTCTGTTATTTCACAAGGAGGTCAATATTTTACACTCCTGTTTATTTAGAATGTTTCTAATTAACAAATTAATCAACAGATAGTTAATGTCTGATACTGAAAATCAATTCATAATCGACTGTACGACAAATAATTAATTTAAAATTAAAAAAGTACGTTATGAAAGTTATTACAAACATCACACAAATCGCTTCTGAACCAGTAAGTCCAAGACTTGATGGGTCAACCAATGGACTAAAACTCTCGGCAATTGGTATCTATACATTACCATCAAACTTAAAAGAAACAGATATTTTCGTCTTTATTTTGCCTGACATTGATGGTCAAGATGACAACTACATTATTATTCCGACATCTGAACTCTTTACCAGAATGGATTACAATAACCTACTAAACTTAGGTACTTTTCAAATAAAACTATGGCTAACTAATGACGGCAGAGTTTACGAAATGCGACACCGTTCAGGCGAATATGAATTTATGGGTATGTACATCGATGCCGATAGAAACTGGACGGAATACCTGAACAATTGGAAGATTATTAAAAATTAGTACAACACCCAGTATTACAGCAAAATACACACCTTTAAATTTCTTTTTAACAATATTTTTTCGTATATTTTACATACGAACTATGAAAAGAACACAACTAATTTACAGCATTGAGGGGTTGGATGCAGAAGAATTATATAATAATTATATTGCTTATTTAGCCGACCTTCGAACAACCAGAGATTTTATGCCAGGTGATTCACCTGTGGTAAATGCTGTGGCTGAACAGTATTTGAAGAACTTCAGCTTCAAAGACCCAGGAACACCAAGTAAAATCATTACTATAAATAAATTTAAAGTTTTGGTTCATATACTTATTGTCCGTAACCACGAAAAGGAAACCCATACCCTGAATTCAACCATAATTCAGCAAGTAATTGGCCCAAACTATAGTTTGATGCTACGTTCATTGGAAATACATGGGATTTTATCTAAATCAGATTACTTTATCTCGGGAAGTTCATCTTATAATTATACAATTAATGAACCGTATGAAGTTAGAATACGCACGAATAAAAATGTATATGTGCAAAAAGAACTTGAAAAACTAAATGCGTTATTCTCCAAAAATGAAGCTAAAAGCAGAAATGATTGGCGCAATAAAACTTTTATGAAACAATACGAGAAGAACTTAAATAAATTAAAACTACACAAATACGATTATCACAACTTTATAAACCAACTACCTTATTCCGAAAAGTCGAAAGTGACCTACTTTGAAGTTTTAGAAAAACTTGAAAACAAAAATTATCACTTAACTGAAGACGATAGACAAAGATTGTACACCACATTAACCCGAACACCCAAGATTTTAAAGAATTTCTTTAACATTCGATTTCAATTAGATGTAAGAAATAGTCACCCTTTACTATTTTCTTACTTTCTTATTAATAAATACAAAATTGATTTTAATGTTATTAAAGATATTAATAACATACCATATTCCAGATATAATATATACCATAATGTTGGTAAGAATCTTTGTAAGAAGCTAAAAACCAGCTCACAGGATTTTATCAAAACAAACAGGATTCCTACTGACGTGATTACATACATATATATGACCTCAATAGGTCGATTTTGGGATTACTTTCAAATACTCCCTGAGTTTGCACATGTTCCACGTTACCTAATAAAAAAGAGATTATTCGAAGAAGTATTTTATAGCAGGAAACTAACGAGTTGGCAACGTGAATTTGCGAAAGCATTTAAAAGTATTTATCCAACAGTTTACTCCACTTTACGAGAATACCGAAAAGAAGTAATAGAAAAGAAGGGTGAACACTTGGCATTCAAAATGACACGTATTGAAAGTGAAATCTTTCGTAAAATACTGAAAAGAACCTGGGATTCTGGTATAGAAACAACGAACATACATGATGCATTAGTTCTGCTGGACACCAAGAAAAATGCTAATGTTACAGAGGCACAAGTTGATGAAATAATTAAATCGGTATTTAGTGAATATGGTTTGATGGTCACAACCTCAGTCGAATATTTTAGCATCGATAAAGCTGAAAAGGAACTGAAAGTGTTAAAAGAAAACCAGGATAAAATTTCAGAACTGAAAAAAGAATTGCACGAAACAGCACTTTATGCCACCGATGATGTGCTATTCCAAAGAACGATAGATTTAATGAGTGGTTTGGATGACGGTTCGATAGAGGTTGTATTTGAAGGTGGTAATCCGTATTTAATTTTTAACAACTAAATTTCATAGAGACTTATTGTGATGTTTTATGGTCCGGTAGCCGGACCATAAAACATTGTACGCTTATATCGTTTTGGCAGTACACAAATGATACTACAATTAACATTCTGGTTCTCAGGATATAAATTTATAAACTTTATATTTTTATATATAAAATATTGATATACTGGTAATTATGTGACATCAAAATTTTTTTTTATCAGTTTTTTTGTGTATAATTTACGTGGGTTGTGATTTCGAGTAAAAATTGGGATTGCTTCACCGATAACCAGACCTTTTTACAAAGAGGTAGGGAAAAAATTGCCCGAGGTCAGATTAAAAATGGGTTTTGACTGAAGCACAAAATGTTAACGAATGAGAGTAAGGATGAGAAATATGAATGGTCACTTACAAAAGAAAAAATTAGAGCGGTTGCAGGATATGAGAATGTAACCGATGACGACATTGAATTAATTATTAGAACTTTTACTTTATTGGCACTTGCCTTTTTTGAATCAGAATTAAATAAAAAATAGATATGAGCAGTTTAAGTATGTTTCAGGCATATATAAAGAAACCTGAAGAAAAAATAATTATAAACAGGAAGATTATTGGTTATACACGTGTTAGTTCAAAAGAACAATCAAAAAATTACAGTATTGGTGAACAGGAAAAAGAAATTCAGGAGTTCGCCAAACGTAATAATTATGAGCTAATCGAAATTATAGGTGGCACATATGAAAGTGCATCTGGGGATTTTACACGCAAGGAATTTAAACGGCTATACGAGGAAATAAAAAAAGGTAGAAATAAACCGTATGGTATTGCCATTAAATTTATAAATAGATTTTCTCGAACAGGTGCTGGTGCGATTACAATCGTTCACGAGTTGGTTGAGAAACTTGGAGTAAATTTGATTGAAACTTCAACAGGTCTTGATACAACGAATTTAAAAGATAGAGCGACTATCTATCATAAATTATTGGAAGCAATGGAAGAGAATCAGGAACGGCTGGAAAGAACCCTGCCTGGTATGAAAGCTTTTCTAAAGAGTGGTAATTGGTTGGGTTCAGCCCCGTTTGGTTACACAATTTATGGCACACGAGTTAATGATTATTCCAGACTTCAACCTCAGCAAAAGATGATTATCAACGATAAAGGTCGAATTCTGCAAAAAGCTTGGCAATTGAAATTACAGGGAGAACGGGATAGCACAATACTTACTAAAATGGCTGAACTTGGATTGGTAATTAGGAAACAAAAGTTAAGTGCGATATGGAGACGACCTGTTTATTGTGGCATAAGCACAAATAGTCTGCTAGATGAACCAATTGTAGGTAATTGGGAACCAATGATAACTAAAGAAGAGTTTCTGCGGGTTCAACAGTTATTAAATCCTACAAAAGGTGGTACATATGATACCAGTACTGTTAATGATTTAAGACCTCTTGCACGTTTCGTCATTTGTGAAAAATGTGGTACACCAGTAACAGGTTACATTGTAAAACAAAAAAATGCACATTATTATAAGTGTAATGTTTGCCGTGGAGTGAATATGAATGCTAATACAACTGTACGTGCAAAGACTGTTGGGTTGAATAACAGTTTTAACAGTTTACTTAAAAGCATTGAATTAAAACCTGAACATACTGAGCTATTTAAAATGCAAGTGACAGAGGTTTTCAATTATTTGAATAAAGAATCAATAGAACGTGAACGTAGTATTGAAAAGAGACTAAATGAAATTGAAACTAATATTGAAAAACTTGAAAACAGATATATATATGATGGCTTAGCACCTGATGTTTATAATCGCCATAAAAGCAAATTAGAAGCAGAACGAGCAGAGTTGTTATCCAAATCGTCAGGAATGAATGGTAACATATCTAACCAACTGAAACATTTGGAGAATGTCGCCTTCACTTCAGGAAACATAAGTAAATACTGGGCTTTCGGAGACTATGCAGTTAAAGATAGAATCCAAAGAGCCGTCTTTCCAGAGGGTCTTATCGTCAATCCCGACAAAAGGGTGTATCTAACCAAAAATCTTAACACGTTATTTCTTATAAGACCAGCAAAATCAAGTGTTTCCGAAGGTGTAGAAACAAAAAAGGTCGGTGAAAACACCGACCTGTCCTGTCAAGTAGCGGGAGCAGGACTTGAACCTACGACCTTTGGGTTATGAGCCCGAAAAATCAAATATTTTAAAAATTACATATGATTAATATTCAGCTTGTTATGACGATTTATATTTTTCAATTTTCTTTCTTTAATACCAAAATCTACCCTTTTTCCTTACTTCATTCCTTACCTCGTTTTTGGATCCTTTTATTATCATAATTTGAATTTAACGACTAAAAATACTGGTGCTGCACACATGATTTTTTACATTCAAGTTCTATAATGAAAATTTGCTTGGCATTAAAATAGGATTAAGCCAAGCACAATTTGAATAATCCGGACCTCTTCAGATCAACTGGAGTAAAAATCTATCCTATGCCATGAAATTTATAATCATTTGAAAAACTTCTTGTAATATTACAGGAAGTAAGATGGAACAAATCAAAACAAGATATTAGGTTGCATCTTTTCAAAAAAACTCGTTTTGGAGAAAGGAAGAGTTGCAACCTATGAATTCACTCCAACGATACAGGTTTTACTCAATACCAGCAAAGTTTTCAGAAAATCGGGCACAAAAAAAAAGAGGTCGAAAAAGACTTCTTGTCCTATCTGTCTCTCCAGAAAATGGAACGCTCAAACAATATTTTGGGATTATAGTACGGGAGTGCTGAATACCCGAAATCTACTTTTATAAATCTTTTATTAACAATCGTTTTTTATGTGGCAAAAAAAGAAATCAACACAATCTAAATTTTACCTAATCAAGGAGTTTCTATTTATTCTAATTATATCAGCACTGATTTTTCTGGTACTTTTTTTCTTATAGACGATAGTTTAAGATTTAACAAAGAGCAACTTATGATAATTCTTTTACAAATAAACATTCAATACAGTATTAACTAAATTTTTAAAACTATGAGATTAAATTTACTTAAAACCACATTGTTTCAGGTGTTCCTGATTATGGGTACACTTAGTTCATTCAGCCAAAATGTTATTTTGGGAGGTAACATGGAAGATTCAACAGCTTGGGAACAGGTTGTTATTGCAGAAGGCGTTGGTCATTCTTTCGCGTTTAATTACACGGAAGATCTTCCGGCAGGAGGTTCCGGAGGCTGTTTGCGGATCCAGGGAACCAGCGCTGCCGGCGACGATATCAACCTTGCAATTCAACAGCAGGTTACATTAAAAAAACTGACCAACTATACTTTCGACCTGAAGTTTAAAGACAAAAGTGCAGATTTGAAAAACTTCTGGTTTGAAGTGTATTTAAACGACACTGCCCTGATTACTGGCCAGGATATTGGTGGTACTTTCTTTAGCAGCCTCAATACATGGTCGGGCTGTGGTAAAGGTGTTGACGGACTTTTCTCGGAAGCTGCCTGCTCAATTGGCTCACAGGGAAAACCACTTTCATCATTTGGTACAACTCCCGGCGACACCACTCTTTGGCTGATTATTAAGCTGGGAACTTACGATGCACCGGCAAATCCGTTTGATGTTCTGATTGATGATATTGAAATTAAGGGAGAACCTGTT
>JAHRWO010000214.1 GCA_019105125.1 Flavobacterium sp. | reverse complement strand
CCTCATCAGTAGAAACATGATGAAAACGTGAATTTCTAAATTCTAGATTATATTGATTTGGCTTGGACATCCATAGTTTTCTTGTGGTGTCCAAAAGATTAAATGTTCCTAAAACATTCGTTTTAATAAAAGCTTCTGGACCTGAAATAGAATTATCCACATGACTCTCTGCTGCAAAGTGAATCACATCGTGAAATTGATATTTTTGGAACAATTTCTCAATAAAATTTCTATCACAAATATCACCTTGAACAAATGTATATCTCGAATGATTTACTACTTCTTTAACATTATCCAGATTTCCAGCATAAGTTAGTAAATCTAAATTTACGAGGTGATAATCAGAATTATTTTCTATAAAATAAGGAACAAAATTAGCGCCTATGAATCCGGCACCGCCAGTAACTAAGATGTTTTTCATGCTTAATTGAATCTCGCAGATTGTTTTTTATAAACTATAAATAAAAAATTTGATAACATGTATAGAACAATCAAAACTAAAGGAAATAGCACCTTATTATTCAATAGTAATGGCTTATAGTCTCTAATATTTATAATACTACTTTCTTCTTTTACTATTTGATTGTAAATATTTTCATTGGTTAATAAATATTGTGTCTCTGAAATCAACTTATCTTTCTTTTCAACTAATTCTGGAATACTGTTTTTTTCAGAGATTGAAAAAGTTCCAGATGAACTGTTTGATGATAATAAAAAGATTAACTTATCAATTTGCTTAATTAAAGAATCATTTAAAATAATTTTATCTGATAAGTTTTTTTGATGTACTTTTTTTTGAATTTCGTAATAAGTGTTAGAATTAAGGTAATTTAAAATAGGATTAACAAACTCCTCTTTCTTAAACATTCCTTTTGTTTTTATAGAAATTTTATGATGATAATAGTTTTTACTAGTAATCTCATCTTTCATAATTTTATCTATACTGCCGTCCTCGGCCATCAACTTAATTAGTTCAAAATTATTTTCCTGATCCTTATTGTTTACAAAATTATAAATAGCAGGAAAGGCAGCAATTTCTACGCTTTTAATTTCTTCAAATCTTTTAATTCCTAATTCTTTGAAAAAATTTTCATCTTTTTCTCTTAATTTAGAATCAATTTGCTCGATTTTTTTATATAAATACTCATTGCTACCAAAATTAGGAATAACAGAAATTTCATGATTATAAATTTTTGTGTCTAACAAAAAAGCTGCAATAACCCCAATAACAAATAAACTTCCAATAATTAAAATCTTCTTTTTAACAAAGAATATGAAATCAAAAATTGAGTTCAGTATTACGTTGAAAAAATTTTTAATTCCAGTTCCAATTTGTCTTAAATCGATTTCTTGATCTTGAGAATTTGTACTCATTTAAACTTATTTTACGTTAAAGATTTGTTCTAATATTTTAATCGTAATTAAATACGTAGGTTTCACTCCTGTAGTTCCTAATCCGCCTGATGCTAATGTACTTCCTGTTTCTAAAGGGTTATCAGAAGCATAATAAGCGTATCTAACTTTTACGTTTGGATTGATACTTTTTCTAATTTTAGATGCCGATTGAATCGCTTTTTGATAGTATGCTCCTTCCATTTCTAAACCAATCGCTTGCCAAGTGGATTCATGGAAAAACTTCAATAAATCTCTGTTTTGTAACGATGTTCCTAAAACCGTAATCATTGGTCCAGCAAAAACCGGAATTCCATTTCCTTCAAACATTTCTTTGGTTAACTCGTTATCAAAAGGATAGTTATCAGCAGTTCCTTCGTTCACATGAGCGCACGGAATCATTATATCACCTTTTCCACCTTCTAAAATTCCAGCTTTACCCATAATCGAAACCGATTCAACGTTTAAGAAAATTTTATTTTTCTTTTCCGCTTTATAAGGTTTCAATAATTCGTCAATCGTTTCAAAAGCTTGCTCACCAAAAGCGTAATCCATTACAATAATAACCGGTTTTTCTTTGGCTAACTTCGCTTCAGCAAAAATGGTTTTCTTGAAATCAATTTTAGCCGTATCAAAAATTTGAACATCGATATTAGTTCCTGATGTATCGGGTAATGAAATCATTCCTTGAGTTAACGCAAATTCTTCTACTTTCTTGCGCAACTCTTTGTTTGCCGAACTACTTAAATCTTCAAATATTTGAAATTCAGGTGTGTTTTTGTATTTTTTTCCTAAAACTGGTTCTGCAAATAAAGAATTCATCACACTGTGCATATTCGCACTGATAATGTGAATAGGTCTTTCAATTAAATCATTTTTAAGTAAAACATCTTTAATGGTTGTAGCCCAAATATCACCATAAATATGATGTCCAAGTCGTTCTCTCAAAATTGGACTAAACGTAATCGTTCTTTTGTTATTATCGACTACTTCTTCGATAGCTAATTTTCCTAACCAATACACTACGTGTAAGAATCTATCTGGAGCTTCTGCTGTAGCGAAATCATCGTAAATATCTTGAACTTCAGCAAAAGTTCTTCCTAAAACATTAGC
>JAHRWO010000187.1 GCA_019105125.1 Flavobacterium sp. | reverse complement strand
ACTTTCTTATTACAGAATCTCAATTTTAAAACAAAAACCTCAAGAAGCCTTTCCTGAATTATTTTTTAATAAATAAATATGACAAAAATTATTGGTCTTACTGGTGGTATCGGAAGTGGTAAATCTACTGTAGCAAATTATATTGCTTCAAAAGGAATTCCCGTTTACATTGCGGATGACGAGGCAAAAAGATTAATGGAGTTGGATGAAGCAAAACAAAAAATTCAAAGCCTTTTTTCCGAATCAATATTCAATAAAGATCAAACATTAAACAGGAAACGCATAGCTGAATTAGTTTTCAATAATCCATCAAAACTCCAAGAATTAAATGCTGTTGTACATCCTTTAGTCCATCAACACTTTAAAAATTGGGTTAAAGAACATGAAAATTTTCCTTTTGTCATTAAGGAAGTTGCTATACTTTTTGAAACAGGAGGAAACAAACAATGTGATAAGGTAATTCTGATTACAGCTCCCGAAGATCTTCGAATAGAAAGAGCTTGTAATCGCGACAATGTTGACAGAGAAACTGTTTTAAATAGGATGAAAAACCAACTTCCAGAGGCAGAAAAAGAATTACTTAGCGACTATGTAATACACAATATTGATCTAAAACAAACCTTTAAAGAAGTTGACGTTATTCTTAAAAAATTAGGAAAACTTTAAAAAAAGGTTTTTATGTTAATCTTTGGTTAATATATTTTAACGAGAAATGTTAAAATGTTAAATTTGTTTCGATGAATAAGTCAAGATTTAGATTGCTAGTCTTTTTAATGAGTTTATCATTAATTGGTATTATCTTGGTTCAATTGTATTGGATCTCAACTTCTTTGGATAAAAATGAGGAAGAATTTAAATATCATGTGAAGCAAGTTTTAGGTAACGTTTCCAATACGATTAAAGAAAATGAGTTGGTAAGTTTTTTTAATCATTACAATAAAATTATCGATAGTACTGGTAAAATTCCAAAAGAAGAAGAATTAAAGGAAATTTATTTTTACGAAAGAGATAAAAAAACAAACGAAACAATAATTTACACTAATACGCTTGTTGCCGAAAATTATGGTATCAACGGTTCGTTCTTTGATAAAAAAGCTAATTCAGTAAATTTTGGAAATATAGTTTCTAAAAGAAAAACCGAAATATATAATGGTAACTCTATTAATGATGGAACACCTCAAATGCGTTCATTTCCTGATGTTACATTAAAAAAATCAGGTAGTGTTTCTAGTTTGGACAAAGCGAATTTTGAGGTTGCTTTTAAAGATGTAGTAGCCTTAAAGCCTATCCAAGAAAGAGTTTCTACTGAAAATCTTGGAAAATATTTGAAAGAAGAGCTTCATAAGTACGGTGTTAAAACTTCTTTCGAATTTGGAATTTACAGCAATGGTCTTGCTACTAAAGTACGTTCTGAAGATTTCAAATACGATAAAAAAACCACTTATGGAATTCCTATTTTTCAAGACAATGAAGGGATGTCTAAATATCAATTATTAGTGAGTTTTCCTCAAAAAAGTAAGTTTGTTTTTTCTTCATTAATCGGAATTACCAGTTTGTCATTGTTGTTCACCCTAGTTATTGTTTTAACGTATTCAAGTGCTTTGAATCAATTAATCAAACAAAAACAAATCTCTGAAATCAAAACCGATTTCATAAACAACATGACGCATGAGTTCAAAACTCCTATTGCTACGATTAATTTAGCTCTAGATGCAATAAAGAATCCTAAAATCATTGACGATAAAGAAAAAGTACAACGTTATCTTCAAATGATTAAAGATGAAAATAAACGAATGCATGCTCAAGTGGAAAATGTATTGCGTATTTCAAAATTAGAGAAAAACGAACTCGACATTTCTAAAGAGCCAAGAGACGTAACCGAAATTATTGAAGATGCTATTGAACACGTAAGTTTAATCGTAGAAGATAGAGAAGGAGTGATTCATTCGCATTTTAATGCGCAAAGAAGTACAATTTTATTAAACGAAGTACATTTTACTAATGTATTAGTGAATATGTTAGATAATGCTATAAAATATTCGCCAAATGCACCTGTAATTGACGTTTTTACAGAAAATATAAAAGATTTTATTCTGATAAAAATTCAAGATCAAGGTGCTGGAATGAGTAAAGTAGCGCAAAAAAGAGTTTTTGAAAAATTCTACCGTGAACATACGGGAGATTTACATAATGTAAAAGGTCATGGGCTAGGATTAGCCTACGTTAAACAAATAGTAGAAGACCATAACGGTCAAATATTTGTAGAGAGCGAAAAAGGTAAAGGAAGTACCTTTATCATTAAAATGCCATTAATAAATTAAAATATACACACAATTACTATGGAAGCAAAGAAAATATTATTAGTTGAAGACGATCCAAACTTTGGAGCAGTTTTGAAAGATTATTTAATGATAAATGATTTTGAGGTTACCTTAGCTAAAAACGGAATGGAAGGTTTTGAAAAGTTCAAAAAAGACACCTTTGATTTGTGTATTTTAGACGTCATGATGCCTTACAAAGATGGTTATACTTTAGCAAGAGAAATTCGCGAGAAAAATCAAGAAGTGCCAATTATATTTTTAACGGCTAAAACATTGAAAGAAGATGTTTTAAAAGGATATAAAGTAGGAGCAGATGATTATTTGAATAAGCCTTTCGATTCTGAAGTACTTTTAATGAAAATCAAAGCGATTATCCAAAGAAAAGCTTCTGAAGTAAAACCAGATACGACTAAATTTGAGTTCGAAATTGGTAAATTCCACTTAAATTCAAAATTACGTTTCTTAACCTA
>JAHRWO010000159.1 GCA_019105125.1 Flavobacterium sp. | reverse complement strand
GCACCAGCAGAAGTTTTAACTGTATCACCATTCACAGGAGCTGAACCTTGTTTTTGGATAATAATTCCATCAACACCAGTACATTCTGCAGTTCTGATAATAGCACCAAAGTTACGCGCATCAGACAATTGGTCTAAAATTAGGAATAAAGGTTTTTTACCACTTTCAATAACACTTTCAACCATAGTTTCTAATGCAACAAAAGAAATAGGAGCAATGGTTGCCACGGCACCTTGGTGATTGTTTGGAGTTAATCGGTTTAGTTTTTCAACAGGAACATAGGAAAAATTGATGTTATTTCTTTTCATTGTTTTCATCAAATCCTGCATCAAGTCGCCTTGCGCATCTTTTTGAACGAATACTTTGTCAATTTCCTTTTTAGCGTTTATTGCTTCAATTATTGCTCTAATTCCGAATATTTGGTTGTCTTTTTCCATGGGGTAAAGATAAAGAAAAACCATCACTTAAAAAGTGATGGCTTTAGAAATATAATAATTCAATGAAAATTTATGATTACCAACCAGGGTTTTGTTGTGCTGCTAATGTTGGATTTACATTAATTTCGATCTGTGGTATTGGCCACAAGAATTTGAAATCAGAACCAGGAACAGCTGCAACTCCTAAAGGACCTGTGTAAGGTGTACCTAGAGTATAATCTGCCGCAGGTGGGTTTCCGTTAGCCACTTTTGCAGGGATACCATCAATAGGGTGTAAATCATCACCTTGTAATCTATGAATGTCTGCCCATCTTCTACCTTCCATTAAAAACTCTATTCTTCTTTCTTTCAAGATAGCGCCAACTAAAGCTGATGCATTTGCAAAACTTGTACTTGTGTAAGCTTGAGTTGCAACATTTGCAAGTGCTCTGTTTCTAACTTGATTTAACAAGTTTAATGACGTTGTAAGATCTGGAGATGTTTTTCTAGCATGTGCTTCTGCCATGTTCAATAACACTTCTGCATATCTAATTACAGGGGCTGCGTCAGTGTAGTTGGTTTCGTCCTTGTATTTGTAAGTGAATTTTCTTCCAGATGAAGTAAATATCATTACACCTTCTTCTCTTCTTTTGTCATCTGCTAACCAAGATGGATCTCTCCAAATAATTGGGCTTATAGCTACTAACAATCTTCTTTTATATTGAGAAGCTAAAGCAGCATTAACTCCAGGATTGATAGCCGCGGAATGCTTAATTGAAAAAATAGATTCTGTATTTGAGTAACTATTTGCAAATGGTCCATCAGGTGTTGGTGTTAAAGTATAAGCACCAGTAAGTTTGTTACCTTCTGTTATAACACTATTCCAATCTCTCATGTGCAGATATACTCTTGTTTTAAAAGCAATTGCTGCATTTTTTGAAGCGTAATTTAAGTTGCTGGATGTAATAAGTGACTCAGCATCGTTAAGGTCATTTAAAACTTTTTGATAGCATTCAGCTACTGTATTTCTTGGTTTTAAAAGTTCTGAATCAATCTCAGCTTGAGTATCTACACCAACTTCTCTGTAAGGAACGCCTAAATGTGTTGCTCCTGGAGTAAACTGATAAGGTCTAGCAAAATGAATTAATAATTCAAAATGAGTGATTGCTCTCAAGAACTTAGCTTGTCCAATGTAGTTATCTCCTACAGCTGCAGAAATAATACCTGCGTTTACTGCATTAGTTACTCCTTCAATTACCAAGTTACATCTGTTGATTAAACGATAGCCATCAACCCAGTAGTAAACATTGTTTGCAGTTGTAGGGTCATAAGTTGCTGTGTAAGTCAACTGATAAAAGGTAGCTGTATTTACTACATCTTCTCCTCTGTTATCATTTTGTTGAACAAATGCTGCACCCCAAACATAACCCCTACCTCCATTTGGAGTTGTTGTGTTAAATTGACCTATAGCTGCTGCGTTATACATACCATTAACAGAGCTTTCAATCAAAGAAGGTGATGAAAATCCTGCATTTACTGAAATGTTGTTGATAGGACTTAAATCTAATATTGCCTCATCTGAACATGATGCTAAGAATAAACCTGAAAAGGCTATTAAGGCTATTTTTTTTATTTTTTTCATATTCATTTTTTTTTAAAGTCTAACATTTAATCCCATAGAAACGATTTTTGCTCTTGGTGTTCCATTTAAATCAACTCCACCAGTTTCCATCTCTGGATTTAAACCATCGTATTTAGTTAAGATAAGTAAGTTTTGTGCTTGTACAAATAATCTGAAACTATTAACTCCAATTTTTTCAGTCACACTCTTAGGTAAGCTATAGCCAAATGAAATATTATCTAAACTGATAAAATCACCATCTTCTAAGAATCTTGATGTAGCATGACCTGTAAGGTTTGTAAATGTGTTTGTACTAGCCCAAAGTCTAGGAGTCACTCCATCACCTGGATTTTCTGGACTTTGCCATCTTCCTAGGATTGCAGTGCTATTATTGTTTAAGTTTTGGGTCATAAGTTCTCTAGCAGTAGCGTTGAAAATTTTGTTACCACCACTGAAACGGATAAGGAATGATAAATCAAATTCTTTGTATCTAAACGTATTGTTTATAGATCCAAAATAAGTTGGTAATGTGTTTCCTAAAATAACTTTATCTGTAGTGAAGTTTAATGATGCAGTTTGAGAAATATCTGTTGGGTTATTAGGATCAAAAACTCTGTATGTTTGAGTAGGTAAATTTCCTTGAACTAAACTTCCGTCAGCTTTATAATAAACAGGGTTACCGTTTGCTGGGTTAACTCCCCAATAGCGAATTCCATATAATGAGTTGATAGATTCTCCTTCTCTAATAATCAAGTTTGGATTAATGTTGATATCTGAAAAAGTTCCACCTAAGATATCATCTCCACCTGGTAGAGAAGTTACTTTGTTTTTGTCGAAAGTTAAATTTGCATTGATGTTCCAACTAAAGTTTTCTTTGTCTATTGCTGCTAAACTTGCGTTAAATTCATAACCTCTGTTATACATTGATCCAATATTTTGTCTAATTACATTACTTGGTACACCTAAAGATGGTGCTACAGGAACTTGAAGAATAAGTCCATCAATGTCGTTTTTGTAATAATCTGCAGTAAATGTAAGTTTGTTGTTGAACAATGAAATGTCAACCCCAATATCAGTTTTAGAACTTGTTTCCCATAACAAGGCATCATTACCAAATTGTGTGAATGCAATTCCATTAGATGAAGCATAAGGAGATGCAGAAGTTAATCCTAAATATGGATAAGAACCAATATCGGTATTTCCTACTTCAGAGTAAGAAGCTCTTACTTTTAAATCATTAACATATTGAGTTAAGCTACTAAAAAATGACTCTTTAGCAATATTCCAACCAGCAGAAAATCCTGTAAAGTTATTCCATCTTGTAGCTGGACTCAATTTTGAGATTCCGTCACGTCTGATAGAAGCTTGAAAAAAGTATTTTTCTTGGAAGTTATAGTTTACCCTTCCGATGTAAGAGATGATACCTGTTTCTGTAGCTCCTCCTCCAGATTCTTGAGTTTCATAAGATCCTGTTACAAGATTTTGGTTGTAGAATGAATCCAATAATCCTTTTCCTCTACCGAAGAACGATTTGTTTGTTTCTTTTTGATATTCAGCAACTGCTGTTAAAGCAACATTATGTTTTTCAGCAAATGTTTTATTGTAGTTTAAGATGTGTTGCCAGTTCCAACGAGTTAAATCTGTATTGTCATTTTGAAGATATCCTTTGAAACCTTCACCATCTCCATGAACAGGATTTAAATATAAGAATCCATTAGTAGATGCTTTATCAGCAGCAACTTGCATTCTATAATTTAAACCTTTCATGATTTGAGCAGATGCAAATGTGTTAATGAGCGTTCTGTTTACTTCAGATTTGTATCGATTGTTGTCTAATACATAAACAATATTCGAAATATTATCCCCAACAGGGTCTGTATTATCCCATTGACCCACAAAGCTGTTTCCATTTGTTCCACCAGCTAAATTGTATCCAGTTGGGTGGTTAGGATTGTAAATAGGGGTGTTTGGTAATTGGCGAATTGCATTAAACATATTTCCTGATAAAGATCCTCTACCAGTGTTTAATCCAGTGTAAGAAGTTCTTGTTAATGCAATGTTTCCACCCACTTTTAACCATTTATTTACATCGTGTTCAAGATTAGTTCTAACGGTGTAACGATCCATTGAGTTTGCTTTAGCCACACCATCTTGTTCAGTATATCCCATAGAAAAGAAATACTTAGTGTTTTCTGAACCACCATTGAATGATAAGTTGTGATCAACTTGTGCTGCACTTGAGTTTAAAACAGCATCTTGCCAATCAGTATTGAATGTTGATCCCACTGCCCAAGGAGCCTGACCTCTGTTAGTTCTTTTTTCGTTAGCAATTGTTAAAAAGTCACTAGTACCAAGTAAGTCAAAAGTTTTAATTGCACTTGCAAAACCAAAAGTACTGTTGTAGTTAACTTCTAATGATCCTTTTTTACCTTTTTTTGTAGTAATAATAATTACTCCATTTGCAGCTCTTGAACCATAAATAGCTGTAGCAGCGCCGTCTTTTAGCACTTCAATAGACTCAATATCGGCAGGATTTATATCTCCTAACGCATTGTTGCTAGCTTGTCCTCCTAAGTCACCTGTATAAATAGGCATTCCATCAACTACAACAAGTGGGTAAGTTCCACTACCAATTGATGCTACCCCTCTTACTCTAATTCTTGGAGCTTCACCAATAATACCATTGCTAGTAGTAACTTGAACCCCAGAAGCTCTACCAGCTAATTGGCTGTCGAAACTTGGAGTAACTAAATTTTGAATCTCTTTTGCCTGAATCTTAGAAATAGATCCAGTAACCTCGCTTCTTTTTTGAACACCGTAACCAACAACTACGACATCATCTAGTTGCTTGGCATCTTCTTGCATTTTTACATTAATGGTAGAACTCGAAACAACAATTTCCTGAGTCTTCATACCTAAATAACTAAAGACAAGTACTTGGGAATTACTCGCCTGAATGGTATAATTACCATCAAAGTCGGTTTGAGCTCCGGATTTTGTTCCTTTAATCATAACGGCTACACCTGCAAGCGGTTCGCCATTCGCATCAGAAACTTTTCCAGAAACCGTTCTGGTTTGAGCAAATGCAAATTGCCCAAACAACACCATTACCAGTGTTAAAAGTCCAAAGATTTTTGATTTCATAAATTATAATTTAAGTTAGTTTAGGCAAATTTTATAAAATATTTTAAAATATTCTTAATAAAATCATAACAAAAACATAACATATTACAAAAAATTTGTTAAAAAAATGTTTTGAAGCTAATTTGTATAATTGAATTGGAAAGTTTTGTTGCTTGTTCATTGGTGCTTCCGTTAGCATAAACTAGATTAAATAGCCCATTTTTTGAGAATAATCCAAAACCAAAGCCTAAGCCTAGTAAATTATTTTTACTATTTGAAGTTTTGTCTTTAAAATAACCAAAATCAGTGATGGTGTGTATGTATAAATTAGAAGCTATAACATAACGATATTCAGTTATAAAGCTAGAGTAGGCATTAGCTTGAAGGCTGTTTTCGTTAAATCCTCTTATCGAATTAATACCTCCAAATCGAAATAATTCGTTTATTACATAATCTTCACTTTGTAGGTAAAAAGTTTGATTCCGCAAGAAAATGCTGTTTTTTGAATTTAAATTGAAATTATAATTCACATCCCATTGCATAAAAAATTGACTTGTTTTTGTAGAGGCAATAGTCCGACTACCAGTTCCTATTTTAAAAGAAATTTTTGCTTTTTCAGGGAAAACAAAACTATCAGAATTTAATTCGAGATGCTCAAAGCTAGAGGTTAAAAAAGTATTTGTAAAATCGTTCAAATTAAATGAATTGCTATTTTGAATATCAACCGAATTGGTTTTTTGATATCCTACAAAAGCTCTTGAATTATAATTAAAATAATATCCTAAATTCAAATCGCTAAGGGTATTCTGAAATGTTGAATCTTGCTTAAAAATTCTTAAATTGGCTTTGATTCCAATTGGGCTTTTAAAAATGTAGGGTAATTCTGTTCCTATGTTAAATGATGTTTGACTATTGCCATCATTTTTCCAATACAAATTAAATTTTTCGCCAGAATTTAAAATGTTTTGCAATTGTAAATCTAAATATCCATTAAAAGTTAATTTGCTTTGCTCATCATTAGAAAACCCAATAAAACCGTCAAATTTGTTTGGATTCGATTTTTCTAAATATACATAAACTTTGGTGGAATCTTTAGTAAACAATATTTCAGGATATTTTATTTGGTTTGTAAAAGGCAACTTTTCAAAAGCATTATGAATCTCTCTCAGATTGTCCAAATTAAAGGTGTTTTTTTTTGCACTTTTGGTAATCGCCTTTTTTATTCCTAAGGGGAATTTTTCATAGCCAACAATTACTAAGTCAGTTATGTTTCTTTTTGCGTTTAATTTTAATTGTAACTCGCTGTATAAATTGTTGGATGTTTTAACTTGATTGATTAGTTGTAAATTGGCCAAAGAATAGCCTTTCTTTTCCAATAAATTCAATTTGCTATTCATGAAATTTTCTACTTCATCTATAGCTAAGACTAAAGTGTCATTTTCTAATTGTAAAAGCAATTTTTCTTCAACAGATAGTTTACCTATATATATATAATTTTTTTTGATGGCGTTTCTTATGTTGTATTTAAAAACAAAACTACTATCATTAACCTTATTTTGTTCAATAAGTTGCCAATCAAAAAAACCTTGATTGTTTAATTTCGTTTCAAAGCGTTTTTGTTCTTCTAAAACCGTTGCTACCGATTTATGTTTGGATTCGTATTGTAAACTATCTATGGTTTTAGTTTCTTTTTCAGATGTGCCAATTATTTTTAAATAGAAATTTTGCCCAACTGAAAATTGGAAACAAAAAAGAGTTATTAATATACAAGTTAATTTCATCGTTGTAAAGTAACGAAAAAAAGCAAAATAAATTTTATAAAGAAGGAGCGAAAGGCTTAGGCTTTTCTTGTAATCTCTATTCCCGTTTTACGTTACAATCTTTTTAAATTTTAGAAAATAGTTGGCCATAGCGAAAGTTTAAAAAGGATTTTCACTTCAATCGGGGCTGGGTAGTAATTGTTGTGTTTTTTTGTATTGAAATAGGAATCAAAACTTTGTAAATTCAAATTGCATTGAAAATTAATAAATTATGATTTGGAAAGTAAAAAATAATTCCTACATTTGCAACCCCGTAAAAAGCGGGAATTTTAAACATTAAAAATTTTTAGTATTTAATTATGCCAACAATTCAACAATTAGTAAGAACAGGGAGAACCCAAATGACTAAGAAGAGTAAATCGGCTGCTTTAGATTCTTGTCCTCAAAGAAGAGGTGTGTGTACTCGTGTTTACACAACAACTCCTAAGAAACCAAACTCAGCAATGAGAAAGGTGGCTAGGGTTCGTTTGACAAACGGAAACGAGGTGAATGCATACATTCCTGGAGAAGGTCACAATTTACAAGAGCACTCGATAGTATTAGTTAGAGGTGGAAGAGTAAAAGATTTACCAGGAGTGCGTTATCACATCGTACGTGGAGCATTAGATACTGCGGGTGTTGCAGGTAGAACACAACGTAGATCTAAGTATGGGGCTAAGCGTCCAAAACCAGGACAAGCACCTGCTGCAGCTGGAAAGAAAAAGTAATTTAAAATCTTTTAAACAAAAGACATGAGAAAAAGACAGGCCAAAAAAAGACCTCTTTTGCCAGATCCAAAATTTAACGATCAGTTAGTTACACGTTTTGTGAATAACTTAATGTGGGATGGTAAAAAATCAACTGCTTTCAAAGTGTTCTATGATGCTTTAGAAATTGTAGAAAACAAAAAGCAAGATGCAGAAAAATCTGCATTAGAAATTTGGAAAGATGCATTAACAAATGTAATGCCACACGTAGAAGTTCGTTCTCGTCGTGTGGGTGGAGCTACATTTCAAATTCCAATGCCAATTCGTCCAGATAGAAAAATTTCTTACGCTATCAAATGGATGATTTTATATGCAAGAAGACGAAATGAAAAATCGATGGCTGCTAAGTTAGCATCTGAAATTTTAGCTGCTGCTAAAGAAGAAGGTGCTGCTGTTAAGAAAAGAATGGATACTCACAAAATGGCAGAAGCTAACAAAGCGTTCTCTCACTTTAGATTTTAATTCATAAAGAAATGGCTAGAGATTTAAAATATACAAGAAATATAGGTATTGCAGCTC
>JAHRWO010000148.1 GCA_019105125.1 Flavobacterium sp. | reverse complement strand
TCTAATTTCCGATTTTGGTGATTGTCCCCACCAAAATTCAGCCATAGCAATAGGTTTTAAATGATGTTCAAAAGCGTAATGCAATAATTTTGGAGCAGCACATTCTCCAGCACCAGCAGGCGGATTATTATTGAAGATTTCACCAATACTTTTTCGTTCTCCAAACTGATTCAAAAAAGAATATTCAGCAAAGAGTTTTTGTTGTAAAGATCCCGATTTTTGTCGGCGTTCTTCTTTTAATTGATTGATTTCATCCAAGAGCAAATTGACGTCTTTCTGAGTATTTTCGATTTGAAAATTCCAGTATTTGGTCATTTTTTTGAGTAAAATACTTTCCTTTTTACTCTCTTCTGAAAGTTCTTGTTCTAATTGTTCAATTTCAGAAGAAGATAAAATAGCAAATGAATTACGCTTTTCATCGCGTTCAATTTTTAAGCGTTTGATTTTATCTTTCTGATTTTGAATGTCAGTAACTGCTTCTTTTTTGGTGTTTTCTAATTTTCTTTTTGCATTTAAAAGTTCGTCTGAATTTTCTAAAATTTCAATTTTACGATTGATGGCATTCAAAACTTCTTCTTCTTTTCTAAAAAATCCATCTTCGTGCAACATATCAAAAATAGTAGGTACAAAATAGGGATGATGATTTACACCCGCCAATTTTCCTGAAAACGCCCATAAATACCCTAATTCTCCATCTTGATTTTGACAAACCAAAACCCCACACATTGTGCCTATTACCAAACCTTCTTGATTTTCTTTCAATCCAAAATTGTGCTCAAAATCGGTTTGTGATTCCAAATATTCTTGTAATTCTTTTGAAGCAATTACACTTAATTCATGTGGTTCGTAATAAAAAGGAAAGGTGAATTTCTCGGGTAAAGAAATACCAGAAATATTGGTTTTGAAAGGTTGGAAAAAAATGTCTTGCATTTTTGAAAACACGAATTTCACGAATTTTCACGAATTAATTAGTGGCAATTCGTGAAATTCGTGTTACAAATTACACCTGAATTACTCCTAAATTAAATGGTTTCTCAATAGGAGCGTGATTAGCTGCTTCAATTCCCATTGAAATCCATGTTCTAGTATCTAATGGATCAATAATAGCATCTGTCCACAAACGGGCTGCTGCGTAATAAGGAGACACTTGCTTGTCGTAACGCGCTTTAATTTTATCAAATAATTCGGCTTCCTTTTCGGGTGTGATTTCTTCTCCTTTAGCTTTCAAGGAAGCAGCTTCAATTTGCAACAATACTTTTGCAGCTTGAGCACCACCCATTACCGCTAATTCGGCACTTGGCCAAGCAAAGATTAATCTTGGATCATAAGCTTTTCCGCACATGGCATAATTTCCTGCTCCATACGAATTTCCTATTACTACCGTAAATTTTGGTACAACCGAATTAGAGACTGCATTTACCATTTTAGCACCATCTTTAATAATGCCGCCATGCTCTGATTTGGAACCTACCATAAATCCAGTAACGTCTTGCAAAAAGACTAGTGGAATTTTCTTTTGGTTGCAATTCGCTATAAAACGTGTTGCTTTATCTGCTGAATCTGAATAAATTACACCTCCGAATTGCATTTCGCTTGGTTTGGTTTTGGCACCAGCTGTTTTTACAATTTTTCTTTGGTTGGCTACAATTCCTACAGCCCAACCGTCAATTCTTGCATAACCTGTTATAATTGTTTGTCCGTAACCTGCTTTGTATTCGTCAAATTCTGAATTGTCTACCAAACGTTTGATGATTTCCATCATATCATACTGATCAGCACGAGATTTTGGTAAAATTCCGTAAATATCTTTGGGTTCTAACGCTGGTTTTTCCGCTTTTACTCGGTTAAAACCTGCTTTTTCATAATCACCAATTTTACCCACCACCGATTTAATTCGGTCTAAAGCATCTTTATCATCCTTAGCTTTATAATCTGTTACACCTGAAATTTCGCAGTGTGTTGTAGCACCTCCAAGTGTTTCGTTATCAATGCTTTCTCCAATAGCAGCTTTTACTAAATAACTTCCTGCTAAGAAAATACTTCCGGTTTTATCTACAATTAAAGCTTCATCACTCATGATAGGTAAATAAGCTCCTCCAGCAACGCAACTTCCCATTACGGCTGCAATTTGGGTAATTCCCATACTGCTCATTATAGCGTTATTTCTAAAAATTCTTCCGAAATGTTCTTTATCTGGGAAAATTTCATCTTGCATAGGTAAATAAACCCCTGCAGAGTCCACTAAATATATAATAGGTAATCTATTTTCAATAGCAATTTCTTGCGCTCTTAAGTTCTTTTTTCCGGTAATTGGAAACCATGCACCAGCTTTTACAGTAGCATCATTTGCTACTACGATACATTGTTTACCTGATACATACCCCATTTTAACTACAACACCTCCAGAAGGACAACCTCCATGCTCTTCATACATTCCGTCGCCAACAAAAGCACCAATTTCAATGCTATTTGCTTTGTCATCTAACAGATAATCAATACGTTCACGAGCGGTCATTTTGCCTTCAGCGTGTAATTTTTCAATTCTTTTTTGACCGCCACCCAATTTTACTTGAGCAAATCGCTTTTTTAAATCAGTAACTAAAAGTTTATTGTGATCTTCGTTTTTATTGAAATTTAAGTCCATTTGGGTTTTGTTGTTTATTGGTGTGCTAATTTACGAAATCGTTATAGATATAAACAAATCTATTTTGAATATGATATAATAAAAACCGAGAATAATTACTGTTTTGTTAATTTGTTCTCGGTTTTAATTTTATAAAAAAAATTATTCTTCTTTTTGTCCCATCATCATTAAATAGGCTTTCAAGAAATTATCGATATCACCATTCATAATGCCTTCCACGTCACTTGATTCATATCCAGATCGAACGTCTTTGACTAATTTATAAGGATGCATAACATAATTACGAATTTGCGAACCCCATTCGATTTTCATTTTTCCAGCTTCAATGTCGGCTCTTTGTGCTAATCGTTTGTTTAATTCGATTTCGTATAACTGCGATTTCAACATTTGCATCGCACGTTGGCGGTTATCTTGTTGTGAACGCGTTTCGGAACACTGAATTTGAATTCCGGTTGGTTTGTGAAACAATTGTACTTTAGTTTCCACTTTGTTTACGTTTTGTCCACCAGCACCGCTCGAACGCGAAGTAATAATTTCGATATCAGCAGGATTGATTTCTACTTCAATAGAATCATCCACCAAAGGATACACATAAACCGAAGCAAAAGACGTATGGCGTTTTGCATTACTATCAAAAGGCGATATTCTTACCAAGCGATGAACCCCGTTTTCACCTTTTAAATAACCAAAAGCAAATTCGCCTTCAATTTCTAAGGTTACCGTTTTAATTCCTGCCACATCGCCTTCTTGAAAGTTTAATTCTTTGATTTTATACCCTTGCTTTTCGCCCCACATTAAATACATTCGCATTAACATGGATGCCCAATCGCAACTTTCAGTTCCACCAGCACCTGCGGTAATTTGTAATACAGCACTCATGCTATCTCCTTCATCAGAAAGCATGTTTCGGAACTCTAAATCTTCAATGTGATGTAGGGTTTTTTGATATTGTTCTTCGACTTCTTCTTCGGTAACATCTCCTTCTTTGAAGAAATCCATCATAATTTGAAGTTCTTCAGATAGTTCAACTCCTTTATCATAATCTTCTACCCATTTCTTTTTCGAACGTAGGTTTCTAATAATAATTTCGGCTTCTTTGGCGTTGTTCCAAAAGTCGGGAGCGAAGGTTTTTTCTTCTTCGTTAGTTATCTCA
>JAHRWO010000082.1 GCA_019105125.1 Flavobacterium sp. | reverse complement strand
GAATGGCAAACTGATACTTTTTATCTGCCAATTCTCGAGCTCCCCAAGCAGAAAGACGTAAAATTCCAGGACCACTCATTCCCCAATGTGTAATTAACAAAGGTCCAGACGCTTCTAATTTCGATCTCTTTACTTTTACCGATGCAAAAGCCGAAAGTCCCATTAAATCTTTTATTCGCGAGTCTTTAATATTAAATGTAAATAACGAAGGAACAGGTTCGATAATCGAATGCCCAAGATTTTGTAGTAATTCCCACATTTTAGGATTACTACCTGTTGTCATTACCACTTTTTGGCAACTAAAAACCTCATGATTCGTTGAGATTTTCCAATAATTTTCACCCTGATACAATTCCTGAACACTATGTCCGGTTAAAACATCGATTTTTAATTTTTGAGTCGCTTTTACAAAACAATCTATAATTGTTTGGGAAGAATTGGAAACCGGAAACATTCTACCATCTTCTTCAATTTTTAATTCTACTCCATGTTTTTCAAACCATTCAATTGTATCACCCGAGCAAAATTGATGAAACGGACCTTTTAATTCCTTTTCGCCTCTTGGATAAAATTTAACCAATTCATTGGGTACAAAACATGCATGTGTAACATTACAACGACCACCACCAGAAATGCGAACTTTTTCTAAAACGCTTTTTCCTCTTTCAAGAATAGCTACTTTTAACTTAGGATTCCTTTCTACAATGTTAATGGCTGTAAAAAAACCAGCAGCGCCACCACCTACAATGATAATATCGTATTTTGAGTTCATGAAAAGTAATTACAGCGAAGATTAATTTTTATTTTCTAAAATGTTTTTAACAATTTGTCCGTCTTTCATAATGATTAAAAATTTTGCAGCAGGATTACCAATTAAATCAATATTTTCTATAGGATTTCCATCTACTAAAATCATATCAGCAAAAGCTCCAGATTTGATAACGCCAATTTCACCGGAATACGGGCTTCTATTTCCTGACATTTTCAATAACTGTGCGTTATCATGAGTTGCCATTTTTAAAATTTCGTATGGAGTAAACCACTCTTTTAGTTTTAATAGATAGGCATTCTGCTCTTCATTCATCCATGGTTCAAATAGAAAATCTGTTCCCCAAGCCAATTTAATTTTCATCTTTTTAGCTAAAGGCCAAATCATTTTCTGCCCTTCAACAACTGGTTTGCGTTTTTCTTTTCGTTGTTCACTCATTTCTGGCGTATTATCCATTAAATTTTGACAACTCAACCAAATATCTTTTCTTTTGATCAATTTTAAAGTAGATTGGTCCAATAATTGTCCGTGCTCGATACATTTTACCCCAGCATTTATAGCTTTTCTAACTGCTCTGGGCGTGTAAGCATGAACGGTTACGTATGTTCCCCAATCTTCTGCCGCTTCAACGGCTGCTTGCATTTCTTCCAAAGTATATTGCGTTACATCTACTGGATCATAAGCAGATGAAGTCCCTCCTCCAGCCATTAATTTAATTTGACTTGCACCAAATCTAAGATTTTCTCTGACGGCAGTTAAGACCTCTTCTTTACCATCAGCAATAAAAGAAGCTCCAAAATTTTCGGCTTTAGAAATGGGTCCAAAAAAGCGTCTTGAACGTTCTTCTGGCAAACGTAAATCACCATGACCTGAGGTTTGACTAATCATAGCTCCTGAAGGCCAAATCCTAGGTCCTTGTATTTTAGCTTCATCAATCATTTGCTTTAATTGAAATGATGGTCCACCAACATCTCGTACGGAAGTAAATCCTCTTTGTAGCATTTTTTCGCTTTCGGGAATTACTTTTGCAATAAGATTTTCAGGTTTTAAATTAGGATCCATCATATCGCCCATGGAAAGAGCTCCGAAAATCATGTGAACATGCACATCAATTAATCCCGGAATCAATGTTTTACCCGAACCATTTATCACTAAAACATCGTTGTTTTTTTCAATGGGTGTTTTAGAAACCGTTTTAATTTTATTTCCTGAAACCAAAACATAACTATTGGTTTGAAGCTGTTGATTTTTACCATCAAAAACAGATACGTTTTCGAAAAGAATATCTTGATTTTGTTGTGCTGTTACTAAATTGGGCAAACCAAAAAAAGAAAGTCCCAATGCAATCTTTGAGGCATTAATAATTTGAGAGAGAAAATTCATATTTATTATTTTAAATTTTAATATCATTAATTCGTGTTTCGCTTCAATGTCCAAAAATCAAAACCGAAACCAATACCTAAATAGGGACGTTTGTTATAATTCCAATCATTCATGTTTTTTGTCAAGCCAATATCGTAACCGAAAAATCCTAAGACTTTAAATCCTCTTATATTAACTCCAACTCCAGGTGTTAGAAATAAAATCAGACCTTGTTCTTCATCGTCATAATTAGCATTTGATAAACTCGTTGAGGCATTATCTAACTCTACTCTACCTAATCCAAAACCTAATCCAAATGATAATCCGTAAGTATTTTTCTTAACTTCAAGACGTTGATTTTTATAGAACTCCCAGTCTTGATTTAAACTAAAAGCAGTTCCAATTTTAAATTCATTAGTAACCTGACTTCTTATTTGTCCTTTTAAGGATGGGCGAATGGAAAAAGGAATCGTTATAGCACTCCATTTAGTATGAAAATGTTTCAAAACGATTTTATCATTTTCAGGGATTTTTAAGTATGCAATTGTATTTAGCTTGTGGTCTGAAGAATTTAAAAACAAAACTGGATTTAAGTTTATTTTTCCATTTTCAGTTGCTAGAATTTTGATATTTTCAATTTTCCAAGGACGAGTGACTTGTATTACACTATCGGTCTTAATTTCAATGATAGTGTCATTTTTGATTTCGCGCTGAATAGAAAATCCATTTTTATTTTCTATGATTATCCAACCTGCTTTTAAAACTTCTTCTTTCTTACCAATAGTCATGTAAACACTATCCAAATGAGAAAACTTTGGATTTAAAACATAATAATTGATACTTTTTCTTTTTTGAAATTGTGCTTCATTGATTTGTTGCGAAAATCCAACCTGAAAACTAACAAAAAGAAAAATCAAATAAAAATTAGATAACCTGGGTAATGTCATAATTTAGATTTTACCAAAGTTAGTATTTTTTTTTCGTCAGAGGATACTAAAATAAAAAAACCTAAGACGATTGTCTTAGGTTTTGTTTTTGTGCGGGTGAAAGGACTCGAACCTTCACACCGTGAGGCACCAGATCCTAAGTCTGGCGTGTCTACCAATTTCACCACACCCGCTTCAATTGGAGTGCAAATATAGGTATTAGAATATATAAATCAAATAAAATCGAAAATAATTTCATTAAAATTGATAAACGATTCCTACACCTAACAATTGCTTGAATTGAACCTTTGGTCCTTTAATAACTTGAACCCCATTCTCTTCTACTTTTGTTTTAATATCGTCATCATAAACTAAGTGCGTACCAATATTAGCTTTAACATATTGGTTTACCGTCATATCTAACTGTAATTGCCAATCCACATCAACATTACCAAAATTATTTAAATAATCGGTATAAAGAGATACTCTGTGCTCTAACCTAATGTTTTTTATCAGCTCTCTTTTCCATTGATTGGTTAATAAAAAACCTGTTTCGTTTCTTATATTTTTACCTTTTCTGATAAGATTTCCAAATTCATCATATAGTGCCTTTTCAACTCCAAAAGCTCCTTGATCAGCCAATCTTTGATCAAAAACTAAAGTAGTTTTCTGTGTTAAAGGTGATAGATATATCGTTAAATTCAAATCCTTTCTTGAATACTCAGAACCTACCCCTAAAAAGGTATATGCCGGCGCAAAAGGTTTGGATATTGCTAAAGATGTATTAGGATAAGCGTATCCGTTTGCAAACTGGGTATGAAAATTAAATTTTCCTGCATAATACCAGTTTGAAAGTGAATCTTTTTTATAACCAAAAGTGGAATTTATTTGCAATTGATCATCTGTTTTTCTTACATCTTGCTTTTCTTGCTTATTGATACCATATCGGGCAATTAATTCATTTCTCCAATTTACATTCCCTTTAATGTAAGCTCTTACAAACCTTCCTTTTAACAATCCAGAAACCGAGTTATTTCCCCCTGCATTCCAATTTACGAAGGTAATTTGAGAAATATCCAAACCTAATTCGTTTGTCTTTCTCCAATATGAAATTGTATCTGGCAACTGAGTTCTTACTATTTGACCGTTAGATAGTAAAACAAAGAATAGTAGCCCAAAAAGAAAAGCTTTTTTAAACATTATAATAAGAATTTAGCAATTGAATAATACTAGTAACGTCGATTTTGCAAAGTTGTTGTAACTCAAAAACTGTTCCATGTTCAATAAAAGAATCGGGAATTCCGAGATTGGTAATAGATTTATTTAAATCATGAGTAGCTATAATAGCACTAATTTGCTCTCCAAATCCACCTGAAATTACTCCATCTTCGATAGTAATAATATGATTGTGAGATTTTATAATGGATTTAACAGCATCAAAGTTCAATGGTTTTATAAAAGGAAAATGATAATGTGAAAATAATTTTGAATTTTCTACTTCTTTCAAAGCTTTGGTTACGTTATTACCAATAGTTCCCGTAGATAAAATGGCAACTTTATTTCCTTTTTGAAGTTCTTTTATTTCTCCAATTTCGATTTTTTCGAAAGGTCTTTGCCAATTCACATTTTCACCTCTTCCTCTAGGATAACGAATGGCAATTGGATGATTCAATCCTTCCGAAGCAGTAAACATAATATTTCGTAACTCCATTTCATCTTTAGGAGCCGCAATAATCATATTTGGAATGCAATTCAAATACGCAATATCAAAAACTCCATGGTGAGTTGCGCCATCTTCACCCACTAATCCTGCTCTATCTAAACAAAAAATAACCGGTAAATCTTGTAAAGCAACATCATGAATTACTTGATCGTAAGCACGTTGTAAAAAAGTGGAATAGATATTACAAAAAACGACCATTCCTTGCGTTGCCATTCCAGCTGCTAAGGTTACAGCGTGTTGTTCAGCAATTCCAACGTCAATAGCACGTTTTGGAAAAGCTTCCATCATATAAGTCATGGAACTTCCTGTTGGCATCGCCGGAGTAATTCCAATGATTTTTTCGTTTTGTTTTGCTAATTCTACCAAGGTATGTCCGAAAACATCTTGAAACTTTGGCGGTAAATGCGATTCGTCTTTCGGATGAATTTTCCCTGTTTCAGCATCGAATTTTCCAGGCGCATGATATTTTACTTGATCTTCTTCCGCCAATAGTAATCCTTTGCCTTTTGTTGTAATTACATGCAAGAATTTCGGCCCTTTTACGTATTTTAATCGCTCTAATTCCGAAATCAATTTTGGTAAATCATGACCATCAATCGGACCTGAATAATCAAAATTCAAAGATTTGATTATGTTGTTTTGTTTTGGATTTTTTCCTTCTTTAACTGCAGTTAAATATTCTTTCAAAGC
>JAHRWO010000021.1 GCA_019105125.1 Flavobacterium sp. | reverse complement strand
ATTCGATTGAACCGCTAAAACAATTGATAAAGAACCGAAATATCAGCGTTTATGTTGAAAGTAAAGACACCGTTTGGGCTTATTATGATGAAGATAGAATCATTCAAGTAGTGACTAATTTACTATCAAATGCCATTAAATTCTGTCCCGAAACCGATGGTTTAATCACCATTCAAGTTAGAAAGAAAGATAATTTTATAGAAACATCGGTGCAAGACAACGGAAAAGGTATCAATCCTAATGATTTTGACGTTATATTTGACAAATTTTATCAAGCTTCCAATCAGAATTTCAAAAAACCCGTTGGTAGCGGATTAGGATTGGCGATTTGTAAGCAAATTATAGAACATCACAAAGGTAAAATTTGGGTAGAACCAAGTGTCAAAGGCGCTTGCATTGTATTTACTTTACCGATAAAAAATATTGAAAATTAAAAGACCATGAAGAAGATTTTAATTGTAGACGACGAACCTAACATCGTAATGACACTTGAATACACCTTCAAGAAAAGCAATTACGAAGTTTTCATAGCCCGCGACGGACAAGAAGCCTTGGATATTTTAAAAACCAATTTTCCAGATGTTATCATTTTAGACATCATGATGCCAATGGTTGACGGTTTTGCCACTTTGGAACAAATCAGAAAAGACGAGAATTTACAACACACCAAAGTCATGTTCTTATCCGCAAAAAATAAAGACAGTGACATTGAAAAAGGAATTGCTCTTGGTGCAGATGCTTATATGACAAAACCGTTTTCAATTAAGAAAGTGGTGGAAAAAGTGGAGGAGTTGTTGAATTAATTTTTTTTTATGTATAAGACAATATTTAAGATTTCTAAAATGGATTGTCCTTCTGAAGAGCAAATGATTCGCATGAAACTTTCAGACATGAGAACAATTAAATCATTAGATTTTGATATTCCTAATAGAAAACTAATTGTCTTTCATACTGATGAAAAAGATAAAATATTTAAAAAGCTTGAAGAGTTAAAATTTGATACTTCAATTATTGAAAGTTTTTCTATTGATAATTATGAAACGCCAATTGAAAATGTAAATCAAGAAAGAAAACTATTATGGCAAGTTTTAGCAATAAATTTTTTCTTTTTTGTCGTTGAAATCTTAACAGGTTTTGTTTCTAATTCGATGGGACTTGTTGCAGACAGTTTTGACATGCTTGCAGATAGTTTTGTTTACGCTCTTGCTCTTTTTGCTGTTGGAGGAACTTTGTTGCGAAAAAAAATCATAGCCAAGTTTGCTGGATATTTTCAGTTATTAATTGCAGTATTGGGTTTTATAGAAGTTATTCGAAGATTTTTAGATTATGAATCCAAAGCAAATTATCTAACAATGATTGTGGTTTCCATTTTTGCATTACTTGGAAATGGACTTTGCTTATATCTTTTACAGAAAAGTAAAAGTAAAGAAGCACATATGCAAGCAAGCATGATTTTTACTTCGAATGATGTGATTGTAAATTTAGGTGTCATTTTAGCAGGTATTCTTATATATATAACAAGTTCAAATTATCCAGATTTAATAATTGGTTCTATCGTTTTTGTAATTGTTGCATTTGGAGCATTTAAGATTCTAAAACTAGCTCGTTAAATTTTATAAATATATACCTATTTAGCAACATTAATTCATTTGGCATTATTTTATTTTCTACATTTACTAAAGAAAATAAATCACATAAATTGAATAATACAAATGAATTATTGCGATATATACAATAAAAGTATAACTTCTTCTGAAGAATTCTGGAAGGAACAAGCCAATCAATTAGAATGGTATAATTTGCCTTCCAACATTTTATCAACAGATAAAAACGGTTATCCTTTATGGTTTGCCGATGGAAATTTAAACGCTTGCTATCTTGCAGTTGACAAACACATCCAAGATGGCTATGGTGATCAAGTAGCTATCATCTATGATTCGCCTGTTACACAAACTGTAAAAAAGTATACATTTAACGAAGTTAAAACCGAAGTAGCTAAATTGGCTGGAGGTTTATTATCATTAGGTTTAGAAAAAGGCGATACTGCTGTCATCTATATGCCAATGATCCCTCAAGCTGCTTTTGCTATGTTAGCTTGCGCTCGTATAGGAGTAACGCATTCAGTAGTTTTTGGAGGTTTTGCCCCACATGAATTAGCTATTCGTATTGATGATTGCGAACCTAAAGCCATTATTACCGCTTCTTCAGGAATTGAAATTGATAGATTAATTGCTTACAAACCTTTAGTAGATGAAGCTATCGAATTAGCCAATCACAAACCTGAAAAAGTTGTGGTTTTCAATAGAAAATTAGGAGCTAGAGTTCCCTTTAAAAAATATGATGTCGATTATGATGCTTTAGTTTACGGTTCGGAAGAAACGCCTTGTGTTCCTGTAAATTCGACACATCCATTATATATTTTATACACTTCAGGAACTACTGGAAAACCAAAAGGAATTGTAAGAGATACAGGTGGTTATGCTACCGCACTTAAATTCTCAATGCAACATATTTACGATGTAAAAGAAGGTGATATTTTTTGGGCCGCTTCCGATGTAGGTTGGGTGGTAGGTCATAGTTATATCGTTTACGGACCATTAATTAATAGAAACACAACTGTTTTATTTGAAGGAAAACCTATCCGAACTCCTGACGCGAGTACGTTTTGGCGTGTTATTGCCGAACATAAAGTAAATGTTATGTTTACTGCTCCAACAGCCATTCGTGCCATAAAAAAAGAAGATCCAAACGGAGAATTCATCAAACAATATGATTTGAGCAGTTTGCGAATTCAATTTTTAGCTGGAGAACGTTGCGATGTAGCGACTTTGGAATGGTATCGCGAACATATTCCAATTCCAGCTATCGACCATTGGTGGCAAACAGAATCAGGTTGGCCAATGATTGCAAACATGATGGGAGTAGAGTATCTT
>JAHRWO010000013.1 GCA_019105125.1 Flavobacterium sp. | reverse complement strand
TCTACAACTGCCAAAATTTGTTCCGCTTCTTGCATTAAAATTTCTGGATAATTTCCATCTACTTCTATCAATAAATGCGCTTGAACGTTGTCTTTGATTTCCACATTCAACCCATCAACAAATTTCAATGTCCAATCAATCGCATCGCGTTCCATAAACTCTAAAGCACTTGGTACAATTCCGGCTCTAAAAATAGCTGAAACCGCTTCACACGCTTGTTCCGCTTTATAAAACGGAACCAAAAGCAATACGTTATGTTTGTTTTGAGGTAATAATTTCAATACAATTTTAGTCACAATTCCCAAAGTTCCTTCACTACCTACCATCAACTGCGTCAAATTATAACCAGTGGAATTTTTCAAGGTATTAGCACCTGTCCAAATGATATCACCAGTTGGTAAAACCACTTCTAAATTTAGTACATAATCTTTGGTAACACCATATTTCAAAGCTCTCGCACCACCTGAATTTTCTGCGATATTCCCACCAATAAAACAACTTCCCATACTGCTTGGATCTACGGGATAGAACAAGCCTTTTTCAGCCACAGCCTCTCTTAAAACTTGTGTGATTACACCTGGTTCGGTAGTAACTTGTAAATTTTGTTCATCAATTTCAATAATTTGATTGAAGCGTTCCATTGAAATCGCAATGCCACCATAAATCGATAAAGCACCACCACTTAAACCTGTACGCGCACCAATCGGCGTTGTCGGAATTTTATAGGTGTTGGAAACTTTTAAAATTTGCGCCACTTCTTCGGTATTCGCAGGTTTCACCACCACATGAGGCGGAAAACTCAAATCTTCCGTTTCGTCGTGTCCATACGTTTTACGAGTTGCCTCATCAGTAAAAATATAAGCCGAACCTACAATGTTTTCAAGCGCCAGTAATATTTCAGGATTCATAGTGTAAAATTGAAGTGTAAAGATAAAGATTTGGATAATATTTTGCTATTTTATTTTGGAACGCAGATAACACAGATTGGACGGATTTGCACAGATTTTTTAACCACAATCTTGTCATGCTGCAAGCATCTCTTTTATGAACTTGAGTACACAATTAATTCAACTTAAACTTATATGACTTATATGTTTAAAAATTTATAGTGTAACTTCGTGCTAAACTTTGAGAAACTTTGTGTTACAAATTCAAAACCCAATACCAAAAAGCCACCGTCAACAACGACAGCGGAATTCCAATCCCAATAATCATGCTGCTTAATTTCGGTTTTAAACCATAAGTAGAAGCTAATATTGTCGCTGTAATCATAGGTGCCATTGCCGATTCCATAATAGAAACGTCTATTTCTAAACCATTTCCGCCAAGAATAATTTTATACAGCAAGAAGAAAAAAGCAGGCATTATGAAAAGTTTGAAGAGTAAGCCTAATGATAAAAAAGACCAATGCTTGCTTCTTATGTCAATTTTTATTTGCAAACCTACTGCTACAAGTGCTACAGGTGTTACTGTATTTCCAATTCTTAAAAAAGAGTTTTGTAATGCTTCTGGAAATTCAAGTGAAAATAGTGTGCAACAAAGCGCAATCGTAAAAGCAATAAAAGGTGGAAATTTTACAATTTTCATCAAAATTTCAGAAGTACTTAAATTGCCTCTTGAAAAACTTGCTGCGACTAAAATTCCTAAAGTGGTTACGACTACGAATGAACCTGGTTGGTCAACTATGATGGCGGTTTTCAATCCTTCGGCACCATATAAAGCTTCGATAATGGGAAAGCCTACAAAGGAAGTATTGCTCAATCCACTAGTTAAAATCAAACAGCCAATTAACTTTTTCGACCATTTGAAATACGTTCCCAAAGTATAGAAAAATACAAATGATAATCCGAAACCTAACCATGCAATTCCCAATGGATAAAGCAAAGCCAATGAGATCGTAATTTTCGGAATATAATACAACGCCAAAGCAGGAAGCGAAACGTAAATCACGTATTGATTCAAACTTTGATAGGCGTTTTTAGGAAATTGCGGTACTTTTTGAAGTGCAATCCCTAAAATCAAACATAAAAATAAAAGAATGATGTTTTCCATATGTCGAAAATCGAGAATACAAAGGTAATTAAACCTTGAGATTTCGATGTTTCATATTCCTACATTTTTTGTATTTTTACACAAAGCAAAACTCTTTTGAAAACACCTAATAAAAAATCGGCACTTTCAGAAATTCATGGAGTGGAACAACCCGAAACGTTGAGTACGGTTGTCGCACATCAAATTCAACAATTTCGAAGAAAACAACCTTCGGCAGAAGAATTAATTGCTGGAATTTTAAAAGGAGATAAAACCGCTTTGAGTCGCGCCATAACTTTAGTCGAAAGCACGAATCCTGAACATTTAGCCAAAGCGAATGAAGTGATAAAAGGTTGTTTGCCCCATGCGAATAACTCCGTTCGTATTGGAATTACGGGTGTTCCGGGTGTTGGAAAAAGTACATTTATTGAAGCTTTTGGGAAATATTTAACTTCTATCGGAAAGAAAGTAGCCGTGTTGGCGGTTGACCCGAGTTCGTCTATTAGTCACGGAAGTATTTTGGGCGATAAAACCCGAATGGAAGAATTGGTTAAAGATGAAAATGCTTACATCCGACCAAGTGCTTCAGGTGATACCTTAGGAGGAGTTGCTAGAAAAACACGTGAAACCATCATTCTTTGTGAAGCTTGTGAGTTTGATACGATAATTATTGAAACCGTTGGAGTAGGGCAAAGTGAAACCGCTGTTCACAGTATGGTTGATTTCTTTTTGTTGTTGAAAATTTCAGGCGCTGGTGATGAATTACAAGGGATCAAACGCGGTATTATGGAAATGGCAGACACTATCGTAATCAATAAAGCCGATGGAGATAATATTGCGAAAGCCAAATTAGCAAAAACCGAATTCAATAGAGCGTTGCATTTATTTCCAGCCAAATCTTCGGGTTGGATTCCGAAAGTAACAACTTGTAGTGCTTATGAGAAAACAGGGATTGATGGGATTTGGGAAATTATTTCCGAGTATTTTGAATTGGTAAAATCGAATCATTATTTCGAAGAAAAACGTCAAAATCAAAACCAATTTTGGATGATGGAAACAATTAATGAACAATTAAAAAATCATTTTTACAATCATCCGAATATCATGCAACTATTAGAAGAAAATAAAAAAGCCGTGCAAAACAATGAAATTTCACCTTTTGCAGCGGCTATGAGTTTGTTGGAACGATATTTTAAAGGCTAAGAATTAATTTTATTAAACAGATAAATGCCCCAAAAAGACAAATAAAAATAAATATCCAATATTTTATAATATTGCTTTTTGTTGTTATTTCTTCAAATTTTTTCGTTCTTCTTACAGAAATATTTCATTGTTTTAATCCATAAAATATAAATGCAGAAAGTAAGAAAAAACAGGTGTAGAAAAAATTTTCCCAGCTTTTTGACTGAAATTCTAAAATTGAAAGAAACATTACTTTCTAATTAATTTAATATCTGAACACTTTTTACTTATCACTGAACACTATTCCTGATCGTAACGTTCAATTTCTCTATCGTAGAATTCTCCAGCAATGGTAATTAAATGTTCCATTTCTGATTCCAATTCTTTTTCGTCTTCTTCTTCGATGTCTTCTAAAAATTCTACTTCGTCATCTTTTAAATTAATTACGAATCTTGGATATTCTAAGTGGATTACGAAAATATCTTCAGGAAAATCGGTATTATCTCCGATAACAAATTTTGGTAAGTTCATGTTTTTATGATTTTAATTTCTTCTTTTTATTGTAATTGAACTTGTTCTTGAGTTTGTCCTTGAACCAGTTTTTTAGTCAAATAATTAAAGCGAATATACAAAAATAATGCGGCAGCTGTTAATCCGGCTAAAAGTCCAATCCAAACGCCAACTGCTTTTAATTCGGTTTCTAATCCTAAATAGATTGAGATTGGAAATCCAATTACCCAATACGCTACAAATGTAATATACATTGGGATTTTTGCATCTTGCAAACCGCGAAGTGCTCCTAAAACTACAACTTGTAAGCCATCGGAAATTTGAAAAACAGCAGCTACCAAAAGTAAATTAGCCGAAATTGCGATTACTTCTAAGTTTTGGGTTAGGTTTTTTACATCACTGATATCTACAAAAATATAAGGTAAAATAGTATGTAAAGCCACAAATAAAAGTGCGAAAACGACTTCAATTATTATCGTTAATAAGAAGATGGAAATTGCAACTTTTCGTAAGGTAACATAATCTTCTAATCCTTTTTGGTTTCCAATACGAATCATCGCTGTAACACTTAATCCCATAGCAAACATAAAGGTTAATGAAGCCAAACTCAACGCAATTTGATTCGCTGCTTGACTAGTTGTTCCAATCATTCCACACACCCAAATAGCTCCTGTAAACAACGCCACTTCAAAGAACATTTGCATGGCAGAAGGCATTCCAATTTTGATGATTTTTTGGTTAACTTCTTTCTTGATTTCTTTCAAGCTAAATCCTTTAAAATAAGGATGGAATTTTGGTTTTAGATTCATCATGTAATGCATAAAACCTAACATTACAAAACGTGAAGCGATGGTTCCAACCGCAGCTCCAACAATGCCCCATTTTGGAAAAATCCAAATTCCGTAAATTAAAAAATAGTTGATAACCACATTAGTAATATTTCCAATAATGGTTGCCCACATGGAATATTTCGTTTCGCTCAAACCATCAGCAAATTGTTTGTACGCTTGGTACATAATTAACGGAATCAACGAAAAACCAACGATGTCTAAATAGGGTTTTGCCATTTCTACCACAGCTTCGGGTTGGCCCATGTAAGCAATAAGTGGTTTTGAAAAGAAAATCAAGGTAAATAAAGCCACACCTAAAATCGTACACAAATACAATCCGTGATGAAAAGCAGAACGACCACCAGCCACATCATTTTTTCCATCTGATTCCGCTACTAAAGGTGTAATTGCAGTTGAAAATCCAATACCTAATGACATCGCAATGAATACAAAACTATTTCCTAATGATACAGCTGCTAATTCGGTTGGACCTAATTTTCCCACCATAATATTATCCACAATTCCCACAACGGTATGACCTAACATTCCTAAAATAATAGGGTAGGCGAGTTTTAAGTTTTGTGAAAATTCTTTAGAGTAGTCGGAAAAAGTCATTTTGGCAATTTTGTGGCAAAGGTAATAATTTGAAAAGGATTTCAAGAAAAAACCTGTCAGGATTCAAATCGAGACAGGTTTAAAAATTGTGAATTGAAATTACTTTTT
>JAHRWO010000398.1 GCA_019105125.1 Flavobacterium sp. | reverse complement strand
ATTGACTCACAGTATCGATTGTTTTAATTGTTTTAGTTTTGTTTAAATGATAATCTGTGATGATGAATTGATTTCTATAGTAATAAGTGTAAATAATTTTATTAAGCTGTTCATTGTAAAGTAGTAAACCATCTGTATCAAATATGCCGTCTATTCTTTTTTCTAATACATTATTTGTTTCAATTATTTTGTAATTTTTGGATGTACTAAGTTGTCCTAATATATGTTCACCCGATTTTGAATGACTTCCTCTTATTATGAAGTCGATAGGCGTAATAGGTTCTAAAAGAGAAAAATTGCTGGATTTGGTAGTTAATATTTTGGCATTCCAATTTGAAGTAACACCTTTATAAATTATTGGGACTGATCCATCTACCAGATAAAAGTTAGGTGATTTTATTTTTAATTGAATAGATGAGAACTGAAAATCTTTATTGTCAGAAATAGTTATTTTTACCTCCTTGATACTTTTTAATGTGGTATCAATTTCTAGCAAATGTAAAGGCGCAGTACTATTTCCAAGAATTATTTTTCCTTTGTCAAATCCTGCAATATAGTAGGAATTGTATTTTAGAGGAATTCCTTTTAAATCGTCAACAGGATGATGAGGATATCTTCTTACGAAGCTATTGTTTCTATGCATTTCATTCTCTGATAAAAGATATAATCCCGTAACAGAAAAAGCACTTAAAAGGCTTACACTCATTAATTGAACGAATTGCTTTTTTATTGAAAATTTTAAATGCGTATCGAGAATAATTCCTATTCCACCAATAGCAACGAAAGTAAAATTAAAAATAAGATGTTCGTTCCAATCCATTTCCGAGAGTACACCGCCGCAGGAACATGGAATAAAATCACTATAATTTAAAATTATGATTATGTAGGTGGAAAACATCATCATTAATCCAAAGGCTAGAAATAGTCCAATATATCTAATTCTAGGAACTAATAGTAGAATCGAAATTACTATTTCAATTGTTGGGACTAGGATTCCAATCCATTTTGCATAGGCACTTAACAATGGTGATTGTCCCAATTGGACAATAAATGTTTCGAAATCTAGTATTTTACTAATTGCAGCATACACAAATAAAAAGACATACAAGTAGCTGATGATGATAACTAAGATATTTTTTAATTTGTTCTCCATAATACTTTTTTTTGTTGTGTAAAGTTTTGAAAAACAAATAATTGTAAGTAGTTAAATCGGGATTTAGTTTAGTTGAAAAAGTATGGCTTAATAAATGCTAATCTTCTTCATGTAGACTTCTTTGCAATTCACTAGGCACATAATTGTACTTTTTTTTGAATGCTTTGGAAAAATTATTGTAATCATTGAATCCGCTTATAAAAGCAATTTCTTTCAATGGAATGTTCGTTCTTTTAATGAGATAAGTTGCTCTTTTTAATCGTTCATTTGTATAACATTTATAAATACTAATATTGAAATGCTTTCTAAATTCAGCTTTTAGTCTAAAATCGTTTGTTCCAAACATTTTTGCTAGTTCATTTACAGAAGGTAGAGGTTCTTCAAGATGATTCATTATATAATTATAAACATTTTGAACTATAGTATTACTATCAATTTTTTTTGAGGATGCCAAATTATTATTAGCAATATTATAATTTGTATAATCTTCGATATTTGTAGTGATTCCAGAAATTACAATTTTGTTAGAGTTTAATAAAGATGAAATTGTAAAATAGGAGGGGTAGATTTGATTGTTTTTATCTAATAAGTGTAATTGAAGTGTAATATGAAATATGTTGTTAGTAACAATTTCATTTTCTATTGTTTTCCAATCATTAATAGATTGTTTTGCAATTATTTTTGAAAATTTAAGTTTTGAAAGCTCTTGTTGACTTAACTTTAAAGTGTCTAGTACACTCGATGAAAAGCTCAAAATGTAAAATTCTTTATCTAGAATGAAAGTATGCTGTACTAAGTTTTGATATGTAAATTGAGGAATTACATGACCGATTTTATGAAAGGTATTTTTAATATTACTAGCAATCTCATTAAGCTTATGAGCGATTTGATCAATTTCATCTTCTTCATCTAAATTAGCAATTTGAAATTGAAGATTTCCAGAAGCCATTTCAAATAGCATTTGGTATATTTTTCTAATTCGTTCTTGCTTATTTTGCTCTGACATGATTTGTTTTTCTGTAACAAAACTATATAAGCTTTTAAAAGGAATCAAATAGTTTAGTATTCAATTCAAGAATTAAATACTAAACTATTTAGAATGTTAACAAATGAATTAAGAACTTTTTAATACCAATTTATTCGAAAATTTCTCTTTTAAAATTTGCATATCTTCACTCACCTTTTTATCCAATACTTTGGCATAGTGTTGCGTGGTTCTTAAGTTTTTGTGTCCTAGCATTTTGCTTACTGATTCAATTGGAACGCCATTTGTAAGCGTTACAGTAGTTGCAAATGTATGCCGGGCAATATGGAAAGTTAGTTCTTTTTCAATTTCACAAATATCTGCTAGTTCTTTGAGATATGCATTCATTTTTTGATTTGATAGAATAGGGATAAGTCTATTTTCATTGATACATAGTGGATGATTCTCGTATTTATCGATAATCATTTGTGTAATAGGTAGGATTGGAATTTTTGAAGCTGATTCTGTCTTTTGTCTGTGAGTTGAAATCCATTTTTCACCATCTATGCCAATCACAACATTAGATTTTGTTAAATTGAAGACATCAATATACGCAAGACCAGTGAAACATGAAAAAATAAACATATCGCGAACTAACTCTAATCGTTTTATTTTAAATTCTTTATTAAGTAAAGATTCAATTTCATCTTCTGATAAATAAGTTCTTTCTATCTCTTTTACTTTACCTTTATAGTTTAAGAAAGGGTCTTTATCAATCCATCCATTTACATAACACTGCTTAACTATTTTACCAAAGTTTCTAATGTATTTTATGGTTGAATTGTTATTGCAGTTTTTGGTGTTACGTAAGTAAAAATCAAAATCGTTAATGAAAGCTATATCTACTTGTTTAATTGAGATATCATTTAATGAATATTGATGTTGTAAAAATTTTTTTGTGTGGCTCAATGCGGTCTCATACTTTTTATAAGTATTAATTGAGAATTCTTTTCCAATTAACTCTTTCATTCTTTTGTTATGTTCTTCAAAAATCATGATAAGTTTGCGTTGTCTTTCTTCAATACCTAAAAATTTATTTTTGAAAGTTTGTGCATTAATTTCCTGGTTGTTGTTTACCATCCATTTTTCGGTTTCATAGACTTTGTTTCTAAGAATATCAAGATAACTATTTATCAGTCTAGTCTCTTCTGAATTGCCTTTTATTTTGCCAGCTGAAGGTATCCATTTTGATTTTTCACTGTATTTGCCTGTTGTGATTTCTAATCTTTCACCATTAATAGTGATTCTTAAATAAATTGGCACTAAGCCATTTTTTAGGGCTCTTGAGCTCTTAGCATGAAATAGGATTGAAATTTTGTTTGACATGATGTGGTGACTTTGATGTTTACTAAAAATATGTTTTGATTTAGAAACACACAAGATGTTCATTTTTTGAACTGCCTTTGTTCATGGGCTTTAAGGAAAAAATCGGGGACATTTTTTTACATTTTATTTTGTCCCCGAATTTGCACCCTAATGCTTTATGATTTAATGCTATTTTTTGATAGTATGTAAAACGAAAAAGCCCATAAATCCTAAGATTTATGGGCTTTTAGTTTACTTTGAAAAGTAATAAGTGGAGTCGGAGAGAATCGAACTCTCGTCCAAACAAGCAATCAAATAGCTTTCTACACGCTTAGTTTCATCTTGGATTTTCGACAAAGAGCAAGGCTAGAAACCGCCACTCTTTGCTTAGCTCTGTCAGTGTCAGAACGGATTTAAAGCATTACCGTTCCTAGGTCTACTTTTACGGTTCCCCTAAACCAACCGCCATAAACCAAGGCTTTTGAGGAGAATCTAGCTTTCCTACCTGGTAGGAACTAGGCAAATCTTACTATAATTCAGATTAAGCAGCTAAAGCGTAATTATTTTCGCCGTTTATAAGTTCGTACATTTGGATTTACGAGCTAAACATACAATGCTCGACGTGCTTACTAATCAATTCCACTCGCTGTCAAAACCAGTCGACCCCATTTTTTGAGTGTTCAGTCGCAGTTTTATATGCAGACTTTTACTTGTAATCAAAAAGTGAGCCAAAATTACATTCTTTTTTTCAATTAAAAAAACTTTGCATAGTCGCTTCTTTAAAGTTATATTTGTAACATTAAATCAATATTCAGTTAAATATATTGTTTGCTATGAAGTTTGGAATTATCAAAGAAAGAAAGAACCCACCGGATAGAAGAGTAGTATTCACTCCAGAAGAGTTAATTCGCTTGCAATCAGAACATCCAGAAGCGGAAATAAAAGTTGAAAGTTCGGATATTCGAATTTTTTCGGATGACCATTATCGCAATTTAGGACTAAATGTCACTACTGACATGACCGATTGTGATGTGCTTTTTGGGGTAAAAGAAGTGCCAATTGATGCTTTAATTCCAAATAAAAAGTACTTTTTCTTTTCGCATACAATTAAAAAACAACCTTATAATCGTAAATTATTACAAGCAATTTTAGCTAAAAATATCGAATTATACGATCATGAAACAATTGTAGATGCAACTAATCACCGATTAATTGGTTTTGGTCGTTATGCTGGTTTGGTAGGTGCTTACAATGGTTTTAGAGGATTCGGAATTAAATATGATTTATTTACTTTACCAAAAGCGGAAACGTTGAGCGGTAAAGAAGATTTAATTGCTCGTTTAAAACGTCAAACGCTTCCAAACATTAAAATTGTACTTACTGGACATGGTAAAGTAGGAATGGGAGCAAAAGAGATTTTAGACGGAATTAAAATCAAGCAAGTTAGCGTTGAAGATTTCTTAAACAAAAAATATACTGAGCCTGTTTATACCCAAATTGACGTGTTGGATTACAACAAACGCAAGGATGGTCAGGTTTTAGATAATAATGATTTCTATAAAAACCCTCAAGATTACGTCTCGGATTTCGAGCGTTTTACTAAAGTTGCTGATATGTATATTGCTGGTCATTTTCATGGGAATGGTTCGCCAGATATTTTAACTCGAGAAATGTTAAAAGCAGCTGATAATAAAATTCAAGTGGTTGCTGATATTTCTTGCGACGTTGATGGACCAGTAGCTTGCACTATAAAAGCATCAACAATTGCAGAACCGTTTTTTGGATATTTACCTAGCGAACACAAAGAAGTTCCTTATACACATCCAGCATCTATTATGGTTATGTCGGTAGATAATTTACCTTGTGAGTTACCTAAAGATGCTAGTGAAGGTTTTGGTGAAATGTTTATGCAGCATGTAATTCCAGCTTTCTTCAATGGTGATAAAGACGGAATTTTGCAAAGAGCAAAAATCACTGAAAATGGTCAACTAACAGAACGTTTCAAGTATTTACAAGATTACGTTGACGAAAAACAAGACGTTTTAGTTACCAAATAATTTCAAGCCCGATTTTACATCGGGTTTTTTTATTAGTTAACACGAAAACGATTTCGTAGAAAAAAAAGATTGAGATGTTTTTAAATTCAAGTTGAATAAATGTATATTTAGCCCTATTATTTGATTTTTTCAAACTTTAACCAACAAACTAAACCAACTTAAATTATGCAAGTAAATCAAGTTAAGACGAATTGGGCACAATTCATACCACTAGTAACAGTCTTCTTTTTTTGGGGATTTGTAGCGGCAAGTAACGATATTTTAATTCCAGTTTTTAAAGAGGCTTTTGATTTAACACAAGGACAAAGTCAATTAGTTTCGGTTGCTTTTTATGTAGCTTACACGGTAGGATCTATTATTTACATGATTATATCGTACATCACAAAAGGCGATTTAATTAATCGAATGGGTTATAAAAATTCTTTAGCTTTAGGATTAATTATTTCGGCATTAGGAACTTTATTGTTTTACCCAGCAGCCAATTCAGGTTCTTTTGAATTAATGCTATCTGGTTTGTTTATAGTGGGTTTAGGTTTTTCACTTCAACAAACTGTTGCAAATCCATTAGCCATAGCATTAGGGCCAATATCAACTGGTTCTCAGCGATTAACATTAGCAGGAGGAATCAATAATCTAGGAACCACTATTGGTCCGTTAATTGTTAGTTTTGCTATTTTTGGCTCGGCTTCTTCTAATACTACTACTCTAGATATTGAAAGCGTAAAAATTCCATATTTGATTTTAGGTGCTGCTTTTCTAATTGTAGCCGTTCTGTTAAAATTTTCATCACTACCTGATAAACCTGAAGCGGTTGTAGCATCTGATGATTCTATTTCTAACGATAGAGGTCACGCTTTAAAATATCCGCAATTGATTTTAG